>JAZRTO010000028.1:0-1522 GCA_045652065.1 Acutalibacteraceae bacterium | reverse complement strand
CGAGTTATAGTGCATTTAAGGATTTCTTCGACGAAACAATACTCGCGTCTTGCGAGGAGAAAAATCATTAAAGGTGCTGTAAATCGGACTTTTAAGGCTTATCAGGTTCGATTACCGTTACCTTAAGCAGATTCATTTTTTCATAATAGGCCCTTGCCTCGGAATCAGCTTTTTCAATTCTTTCGGAAAGACCCTCCTGATAAATATCGTCAAAGGCAAAATTCATAACCTCGACTCTTTCCTCAGAAAAATCCTCACCCTCCCGAGCCTTATGCTCAAGGACGCAGTTGATTGCTCTGAAGCCGATTTTCTCTCCGCCCATAAGCTTCTTAACGGCAAGAAGAATCTCCGCAAGCTTCTCGGCACTAACCTCATCGTCACTCACATATACCGTCAGACAGCCCGCATTCTTACCCATTTCATAAATATCATATTCACCGTCAAGAATCAAACTGTCAAGAGAAATTGCATACTCGGGCACATCCTCCTCTTCACTGCAGTCACTCTCTGCAAAAGCAATATCACCGAAGGCAATTTCACAAAGAAATTCAAAATGCTCCTTACCGAAGGCATCTGCAACAGCCTTGCGGTACTCGTCATTGATTCTGCCCGCTGTGTTCCATTTGTCCTTTACGGCACTGTCAAAGGTATCAAAGGTGATTTTTCCGTTAAGCCCTCCGTAAAGAGTAAAGTGATTGTCCGTACTGCCCTCAAGCTTAACCTCAACATAATAATCAGAGGTCTTGAAGTCATAGCCTATCTTTTCAATAACATAGCCTTCATCGGGCCAGTTTTCACTGATATATTTCTCCGCATTTTTTGTCACAAGAATTTCAGAAACGGGATTTCCGAACATTGCGCAGGCGAAAAACACCAGTCCTGCGGCAAGTAAAACAGCAAAAGCTGCGGCAAATTTTTCAAACATAAAACAACCGCCTTTCTTTTTTCAGATTATATCAGAAAAGAAAGCCTTAATCAATCCGATATGAAATAATGAAGGCTGCAGAACAAATCTGCAGCCTTTAATCAGCTTATTTGATTTTTTAGCCGAGTGCAACAACACCTGTTTCATTAAGCACAAGAAGAGCCATATATGAAACATAGATTGCAAGAAGAGCAAAGCCCTGCCACTTTTTGAATTTACCCATGATGATTGTGGGAACAACTGCAACAGCGCAGGCTGCAATACATACGGGGAAATCGAAAACAAGGTTAACCTTTTCAACGGGAAGAGCTGTGCCGTTTATAACTGCACAAAGGGGAAGAATAAGGGTTGTATCGATAATATTTGCACCGATGATGTTACCCACTGAAAGTGATGATTCTTTCTTACGGATTGCAGTAAGGGTTGTGACAAGCTCAGGAAGTGAGGTGCCGAGTGCAATAACTGTAAAGCCGATGATTGTTTCACTGATACCGATGCTTGAAGCAATTGTCTTACCTGATGAAACAAGGAACTCTGCACCGAAAACAATTGATGCTGTGCCGATGACAAAGAAGAAAATCTTTGAGGGAATTTCTT
>JAZRTO010000027.1:0-116119 GCA_045652065.1 Acutalibacteraceae bacterium | reverse complement strand
CTACGGAATATGTAACGGTGGAATTTTCCTTAACTCTCCAGTCGGAAACCTTAACGTAATTATCAACAATCTCCTTATAGTCGAGAATTGTGGATTTCATATTACGGATTTTTTCTCTGTTCTTTCTGTAAAGGATGTATGCCTTTGCGATATCAGCATATCCTGCCTGAACAAGAACTGACTCAACTGAGTCCTGAATATCTTCAACGGAAATATAACCGTCCTTAATCTTTGCTTCAAAATCTGCTGTTACCTTAAGTGCAAGGAAATCAATAACATTGGGATGTGTTTCTCTGTTCTGTGCTTCAAAAGCCTTCTGAATGGCAGCGGCAATTTTTGTAATATTAAAATCTGCCTTTTCGCCGTCTCTTTTAATTACCTGATAAGCCATGTTTTTTCCTCCTTCAGTTTTTGTCAATCTATTAAAACCGTTCTCCGGAAATGAAGTCAGGTTTCGTGTGCCTGCTAATAATAGCATACCGATACCCTAAAAATCAATATCTTGTGTTAAGATTTTTTCAAATTCGGAACAATGCACAATATCTTGTTGCCTTTTTGTGGTATTTGTGTATCAAAAAGCCGAAAAAATTGTCATTGACACAATATCTTGTGCCAATGACAGATTTTGCACACAACATATATTTACCGTGAAACACCTCTTGTTTCACACAAAAGCACATATTCCGCAGCTGCGTCAGCCATTTTTATGAGTGCTTCTTCGGGGTGTGCCGAGCAGCCCTCACACAATATATCCCCCGAGTCCTTAAACTGCTGAAGATAATATTTTTCGCTCTTTCCTAAAAGCTTCGCAATTGCAATTATGTCTTCCTCTTCGTGAAATTCCTTTACAACGGTAGTTCTGAATTCATGGGAAATGCCGCTGTTTTTTATAAGCTCTATACTTTTTTCTATCTCAGAAAAAGAAATTTCGCTTCCCGAGGTAAGTGAATATTTCGAAGGGGAGTTTTTAACATCCATTGCAATAAAATCAACAAGTCCCTCTTTTATAAGACAAGAAAGAGCGTCGCTTTTACTGCCGTTGGTATCGATTTTCACCTTGTACCCCAGCTCTTTTATTTTTCCGATAAACTCACCGATATCCTTCTGCAAAAGAGGCTCACCGCCGGTTATTGCAACACCGTCAAGAATCCCCTGTCTTTTTTTCAGATATGAAAGAATTTCCTCCTCAGAATAAGACTCCTGAGCCTCTCCCGTAACAAGAGGTGTATTATGACAGAAGGGACATCGCATATTACACCCTGACGTAAAAAGTGTGCAGGCTGTATGTCCCGGGAAATCAAGTAATGTCAGCTTCTGAAAACCGCTTATTTTCATAATTTTATCACCGCAAAATATTGTATATTATAAATGCAGGCAAGTCAATTGAAATCAGAAAGGAATTTTTTGTTAAAAGTATATTTACTTTTTGGTAAAAATGTATTACATTATGTATTGTATCATACTTTTATACTTATATTAAGGAGATGACTGAAATGAAAAAGCTTTTTTCAGTATTACTTGCACTTTCCCTTCTTGCTCTTTCGGTAATCCCTGCATTTGCAGCTTCAATTGAAGAAGGCACAGACGTACTCAAATACGAATTCGCTCCCGGCGTGGGTCCCAAAACGAACGGCCTTGCAATTGACTATCGTTATTTTGTACCCGTAGAAGAAAACGATACAGCAAAATATCCCCTCGTTGTATGGCTTCACGGTATGGGTAACGGTTCAGCCGAAGGCAAGCAGATGGAAGCATCAAACATTGCTTACTGGGCAAGTGATGAAATGCAGGCACGTTTCACAAACGGCGGCGCATTTATTCTTGCTCCCCGTTCCGATGAGCTTAAGGGTTCTTGCTGGAATGAAGGCACAATAGTACCTCTTAAGGCTGCAATTGACGATTTTATCGCAATGTACGAGGATAACATTGACCTTACAAGAATTTATGTAGGCGGCTATTCAATGGGTGGCAAAATGACTCTTAAAATGGCTGTTGCATACCCTGAAATGTTCGCAGCAGCATTCCCCATCTGTCCCGCATGGTCTCCCTCAGAAAACGCACTCTCCTACATTGCGGATATGCCCGTATGGATTACCTCCGGTAAGCCGGATCCCCTTGTAAATTACTATTTCGGTGTTACAAAGACTTATGAAAAGCTCTGTGCAACAACAAATGTGCCTGAAGAAGTAAGATTTTCAACTCTCAGTAAGGTTTGCTTCGAAGACGGCAAGAGATGCCCCAGCGCACACCACTCCTGGTATGCCGTAAACCACGATATGTTCTCAAGTGAAAACGGTGATTATCCTCATATGTCAACCGTCAACGGACTGGGTGAAGAGGTTATTCTCACATATCCCGACGGTATGATTTCCTGGCTTTGCTCTCATACATCCGACTATAATGGTGAAGTTTCCGTCGGCAAGGGCAACCTCGAAAATATCAGAGAAATGGATTCTATGCTCGGCATCAAGGATATTTTTGATTTCTTCAAGACACTCTTTGCTGCAATCAAGGGACTTTTCACATTCTGATAGACATAAAAATATAACAAATAAAGGTATAGGACTACTGCAAAGAAGTCTTATACCTTTAATCTTTATCTGTTTATTTATCAGGGCATATAGGGGTCTGCCGATGCCTCGTAATTTTCAGGCATAATGAACTTTTTCATAAAGCCTATTGTAAAATCAACACCCCACTGTCCCTTTGCGCCCTTCCAATGACTTGAATGAGGCTCAATGGAAAGCACACCGTTATAATCATTCACATAAAGCATTGTCATAATTGCTCCCCAGTTAAGCCCGTCAAGACCTGCAGGCGGATCATCAAAGCCTTCGCCTGCAATATGAAGAACACCCTTTACATGAAAATGGTAAACGCGGCTACCCCAATCGCGAAGCTCCTTAAGATAGTCTCCGCCGCGGTTGAAGCAGTGCGACGGATCATATTTTATTCCCAGCTCGGGAAGTGCTCCGTGAATGACTGACCAGGCTTTTTCTTCAAAAACAAAGTTTGCCCAATCGCAGTTATAGGTGGCAATTTTAACGCCCTTATCCCTTGCATAGTCAATGAGCGTCCTGAAATATTCAATTGCAATAAGGCAGTTTTCATAATATGTTTTGCCTTCAATCTCATTACAGCCTACGTTATATACGGGACAGCCGACAATTGAAGCCAGGTCAATAAGATTTTTATCGTGCTGTAAGGCTTCGGGGATAACCTCACCTTTTTCGTCAATTCTGTCCATTCCCCATCTGCCGATTGAGCCTACAAGCACCCCGTATTTTTCAGAGTAGCCCTTTATCTCTTCCGCTCTTTTCAACACCTCCGCAGAATCATTATAATAATTGATGCAGAATTCAACCGCCTCAAGACCTTTTTCCTTTACTGCCTTAAAATGGCCCTCTTCCCATCCGTTTATAATACCTAATTTCATTAAAATCACCTCGGGAACAGTATAACAAAACAAAAAGCAGGCTGTCAACAAAACAACACAAAAATCTCACATATGATAATAAAAATTTTATTGAATATGCCACCGCATTGTGTTACACTATAAGAAATTGATTTTACGGGAGGATTTTTTATGGCAAAATGGAAAGTAGGACTTATCGGTAACGGCGGTATTTGTAAGGGTGCCCACTTAAGCACATATCTCAACGACGAAAGACTTGAGGTTGCCGCTGTTTGCGACATTATAGAGGAAAGAGCACAGTTCCTTAAAAACAATTATTTCCCCAATGCAAAGGTGTACACCGATTTCAACGAGCTTCTTAAAGATGAAACAATTGACTCTGTTGATATCTGTACCCCCAACTATCTGCACTCAATTATTGCCGTGGCAGCATTTGAGGCAGGCAAGCACGTTTTCTGTGAAAAGCCCGATGCTGTTGACGTTTCTGAGGTTTTAAGAATGAATGAAGCGGCAAAGAAGGCAGGCAAAACCCTTATGGTCATGAGAAACAACCGCTTTGTTGATGCCTCCGTTTTTGCAAAGAAATTCATCGAAAAGGGTAAAATGGGCGATATCTACTGCGGCAGAGCCGGATGGCAGAGAAGACGCGGTATTCCCGGAAAAGGCGGCTGGTTTACAACAAAGGCTCAGTCAGGCGGCGGCCCCCTTATTGACCTCGGTGTTCATATGATTGACCTTGCAATCTGGCTTATGGGAAATCCCACACCTGTTGCAGTTTCAGGTAACACATATATGAAATTTGCAGACAACGATTCCTCTGACTCCGTAAACTCCGATTTCGGCGACAAGAATGCAGAGGGTACATTTGACGTTGAAGACCTTGCAATGGGTATGATACGTTTTGATAATGGCGGGGTTCTTCAGATTGAATTCAGCTGGGCATCAAACATCAAAGAGGAATGTCGTTTTGTTGAGCTTCGCGGCACAAAGTCAGGCATGAGCTGGAGAAACGGTGTCCTGGAGCTGTTTACGGAAGAAGACGGTGAACAGATTAACATTACCGTTCCCAACTGTAAGGAAAACAACGGCCACTCAAATAACTTAAAGCACTTTTACGATGTTGTAATTGAAGGCAAGGAGCCCATTTTCGTAGGTCAGCAGGGCATTGATATGATCAAGATTCTCTGCGCAATTTACGAATCCGCAAAAACAGGCAAAGAAGTTATACTTTAAGGTCAACAAAAAAATGCATCCGACAAAAATCGGATGCATTAATTTTTGGGGTTTTATTTGTAATGTCTTAATGATGAGTCAATGAACAATGCTCCCAGCTGGAGAGTGTGGATATATGTGCCGTCTTCCATCGGAAGAATTGTAAGACCCTCACCTTCACCGCCGAAGTTGTCAATAAGCTTGTACTCATACATAATTCTGTCAAAAAGCTTTGTAACTTCGCCCGTTTCAAGGTCAATTGTGAACACGGCTCTTGTCATATCATTTGTACCTGCATAAAGCTTACCGTCTGCAATTTCACCGCCCTGAATCTTCTGTACCTCTTCAGAAAGAGTAATTGTTTCAATGTAGGTAAAATCAGCAAGGCTGAACTTGTAGATTTCGGTGTAATTTCTTGAGTCACCTGTGTAAGCAACACCATTTTCGCCGTCAACTACAACCCACGGAACACCTCTTGTCTGAAGCCCTGTGGGAAGCTCAAAGCATTTTCCCGTATACTGCAGAGTTTCGGCATCATAAAGAGCAATAATGGGGTGATTCCACTCCTTGCTATCCTCAAGAGCCGCATAAATTATTCCGTCATAATAGCTTATTCCGCCTATATGCTGTGAATTATACTTTTCCTTCAGCTCATCGGTAATTGCCTTTTCATTAAGCACAATTATTTCATCACAGGTAAGATTTACCTTTTCAAGTGCGTGCTTTCCGCTGAAATAAAAATATTCTCCGTCTGTTGTAACGTCCTGTGAACGGGTAAGAGTTTCAAGTCCCACAACAGCATGCTCACTTTCATAGGGATAAGCATCACCTGTAAAAATACCGTTAAGTCCCCCGGTCAGCAGGAGAATTGCTGAGAAAAGTAATGAAAAAATCTTATTAAAAATATTGGCAAATGCAGTCATACTAATCCGCCTCCGTTTGTTTTGTTTGTTATTTTATCACAAAAATATGAACTTTTAAAGAGCATTTATCTATTTGACAATATTTTTTTTACGGATATAATATATAGTATAATTTTTTGAGAGGTTAAATCACATGAGTAAAAAATTTTTCGGCATAATATCCCTTATTCTCACAGCAGTAATGCTTTTCGCCTCCTGTCAGGTTTTCGTTATGGAGGAAACTACCGCAGAGGGTGCTGATCCCGGAAGCGAAAGCACAACAGTAAAAGAAGAAAAAACAACTGAAGAAGAAACCACAGATGCTGCCGGAGGAAATCTTGCGGAGGAATCAACAACAGATGTTTTTGAGGCTACACCTACAGATGCTCCTGCAAGCGAATCCGAATCAGTTTCAGAAGAAGCATCATCCGAGACAACAGTTGCTCCCGTGGGCACTGTAATCGGCTATACCTTAAAGGGTAACACAATATCTGAAAAAGACGGAATTACATACATTGACGGTATTCTTATTGCAAACAAGACCTATTCGCTCCCTGCGGATTACAATCCCGGAGATCTTCTGGAGGAATGTAAAATCGCTTTCAATGAAATGAAATCCGTTGCAGCAGGTGAAGGACTTGAAATCTGGAATGCATCGGGCTTCCGCTCATATGAGCTTCAGGACAGCCTTTATACCAGATATTCAAACCGTGACGGCAAGGAAGCTGCAGACAGATATTCCGCACGTCCCGGTCATTCCGAGCACCAGTCAGGTCTTGCTATTGACCTTAATGATATAACCAATGCATTCAAGGATACTGCAGAAGGTAAGTGGATAGCAGAAAACTGCCACAAGTACGGCTTTATTCTCCGTTATCCCGAGGGCAAGGAAGCACAGACGGGCTATATGTACGAGCCCTGGCACATCAGATATGTAGGTATTGATACCGCAACAAAAATTTACGAAAGCGGTCTTTGCCTCGAAGAATATTTCGGCATAACATCCTCTTATGCTTCAGCTGAGTCAGTCAGCGAAGCCGAAACAGTTGTTTTAGGATAAATTTTATTAAAAAAACGGGAATGTGCAGTTTTCTGCATAAGCCCGTTTTGATATTTTGAGGCGATATATGAAAACCCGTATAAAAGATTTCACCGAAGGAAAAATATCAAAGCAGCTGATTGTCTTTTCCGCTCCCTTATTCCTGTCAAACCTTATGCAGGTAATTTACAATATGGCAGATATGTTTATAGTAGGGCAGGTACATGGCAAAGAAGGCATTTCTGCAGTATCCGTAGGCGGAGACCTGTGTAATCTTCTCACCTTTGTGGCAATAGGCTTTTCAAATGCAGGTCAGGTGCTTGTGGCAAAATATATCGGCTCAGGTCAGCGTGATAAGCTTGGCAGATTCACGGGAACAATGTGCTCCTTTCTTCTTTCAAGCGCGGTTATCATCAGTGTTATAAGTATTATTTTTCAGGATTCACTGCTGAAATTTATGCAGACTCCGGCTATTGCTTATAAGGATGCGGCGGAATACTCTCTCATATGTATGATTGGTCTTGTATTCATCTACGGCTACAATATGGTAAGTGCCGTGCTCAGAGGTATGGGGGACTCAAAAAATCCCTTTATTTTTGTAAGCCTTGCGGCTGTTCTGAACATTATTCTTGATATAGTTTTTGTGGTTTACTTGGATTTTGGAGCAAAAGGTGCCGCCCTGGCAACAGTAATAAGCCAGGGAACAAGCTTTCTTATGTGCTCTGTCTTTCTTTTCCGAAAGAGAAAGGAATTTGAGCTTGAGGCACGTCCCCGTGATTTTATAATTCCCGACAAGGATATGCTTGTTTCTCTTATAAAGCTCGGTATTCCCATGGCTATCAAAATGGCATCTGTACAGATTTCAAAGCTTTTCGTAAACTCACAGATAAATGCCTACGGTGTTGAGGTTTCTGCCTTCTCAGGAATTGCTAATAAAATTTCCGCAATAAGCAACCTCATTTCCGCAGCAATGAATACTGCAGGCTCGACTATGGTAGGACAGAATATTTCCGCAGGTAAAGAGGAAAGAGTAAAAAAAATTCTGAAAGCGCTTACGGTAATAACTCTCAGCGTCTCCACATTTATCAGTATTATTTTCTTCTTTTTCCAGGACCAGATCATCGGATTTTTTGCCGACGGAGATATGTCGGTTGTTGCAGTAGGTGAGCATTTCCTTCTTATTGCCGTGCTTTTATTCTATGCAAGCGCAATGCGCGCAATTATGAACGCTCTGCTGAACGGAAGCGGCAACACAAGGGTGAATTTTGCAACCGCAATTTTTGACGGTATCATAATGCGCTTCGGTCTTGCAATTCTTTTCGGTATGGTTCTTAAAATGGAATATTACGGCTTCTGGCTGGGAGATGCCCTTGCAGGCTTTACACCCTTTGTAATAGGTGTTGTATTCTACATAACAGGAAGCTGGAAAAAGAATATGCCGTCTTTTGTTCAGCAAAATGCAAAACAGAAAACATAAAAATTAAGCATTTTGCTGAATTTTATACATATACTTGATTTTAAGCAACCATTTTCGTATAATGGCAAAATATTGGGGAAATCGGAGGGATTACTATGGCTGAAATTATTGAATTTTTTAACGGTTATTCCGCAGTTGTACTTATCATAAGAATTATCCTTGCAGGTGTCTGCGGAGGAATAATCGGTGTTGAAAGAACCTTAAGACAAAAGGATGCAGGCTTCCGAACTCACATAGTTGTTGCGATGGGTGCAGCTCTTATGATGATAATTTCAAAATACGGCTTCTTTGACCTTATAGGTCTTGATGAAACCTTAAGAGTGGATGCAACGAGAGTTGCATCAAACATAATTACAGGCATTTCTTTCCTTGGTGCCGGTATGATTTTTGTTAAAGGCACATCTATAAAAGGCCTTACAACCGCAGCAGGCATATGGGTAACAGCAGCGGTGGGTATGGCTATGGGCGCAGGTCTTTATGCAATTTCATTTATATCAGTGGTGCTTCTGCTTCTTGTTCAGATTGTTTTCCACAAGTTCCTCATAGGCTTTGATAAGGTACTTGCAAACGATAACATTGTCCCCTGCTTCATTCAGCTCAACAACACACCCGAGGCTGTAAAAGAATTAAAATCCTTCCTAAAAGCAAACGATGTACAGATTTTCGACTCTGTAACAGAGGTTTCCCAGGACAACAAAACTCTTACTCTGCATCTTAATGTACAATTCGAAAAGAATGTTGACATTGACGATGTTTTTGAAAGATATCTCAAAAAGGAAAACGTCTATCAGGCATTTTCAATTTAACAGAAAAGCTCAGGCTCTGCAGGGCCTGAGTTTTTTATTTATACATAATCTGTTAATATTCTGACACTTGTATTAAAATATATATAAAATAAAAAAAATGTTCAATATAATATTGATTTTGTCCGAATTTTGAGTTATTATATATAAAAACTTAAATTACGGAGAGAATTATGGAGAAAACACAAATTCATAACATTGTTGAAATGCAGCGGGAATTTTTCAGCTCAGGTGCTACTCTTCCCGTTGACAAAAGAATTATATACCTTAAGAGAATAAAAAAATACATAGTGGAAAATGAAGCCCGTATTGCCGCTGCTCTTAAAGCGGATCTGGGAAAAAGCCCCTATGAATCATACCTTTGCGAAATCGCAGTTGTTGTAGCAGAGGTAAACTATATGCTCAAAAACATACACAAGCTCACAAAAAAGAAAACTGTTATGACCCCCTTCGGGCAGCAGCTTTCCCACAGCTATGTGCTTGCAAAGCCCTACGGTGTTACGCTTATAATGAGTCCCTGGAACTATCCCTTTATGCTCACTCTTCCCCCTATTATTGATGCTGTTGCTGCAGGTAATACCTGTGTCGTAAAGACAAGTGCATATTCCCCTGCTACAAGCGCAATAATCAAGGAAATGATAGACAAAATATTCCCCCGTCAGTTGGTGTGTGTCATTACCGGCGGTCGAGAGGAAAACCGTTGCCTTCTTGATGAAAAATTTGATTATATCTTCTTCACGGGAAGTAAAAAAGTAGGCAAGCTGGTACTTGAAAAAGCAGCAGAAACAATTACACCCACAACTCTTGAGTTAGGCGGAAAGAGCCCGGTTATCATTGATGAAACGGCAAATCTGCCCATTGCGGCAAGAAGACTTGTTTTCGGCAAAGGCTTCAATGTAGGACAGACCTGTGTTGCACCCGATTACATATACATCCATTCATCCATAAAGGATAAGTTCATCGGCCTCGTAAAGGATGAAATTGTCCGTCAGTTCGGTGACTGCATTAATAACGAAGACTACGGCTGCATCATAAATGACAAGCATTTTGAAAGGATATGTTCTCTTATTTCCCCTGATAAAACTGTATTCGGCGGAAAAAGCAACCCTGAAACCAGAAAAATACAGATGACGGTTATGGATAATGTAACCTGGGATGATCCCGTTATGAAGGAAGAAATCTTCGGCCCAATTCTTCCCTTCCTGGAATACAACGACCTCGATGAGGTAATCAGTATAATTAATTCTCACGATAAGCCTCTGGCCCTTTACATCTTTTCTCAGAACAAGAAAAATATTGAAAAACTCCACAATTCCTGCTCCTTCGGCGGCGGCTGCGTCAACGAAACCGATATACACGTAATAACAACAGCTATGGGCTTCGGCGGCGTAGGTGAAAGCGGTATGGGCCAGTATCACGGCAAAAACGGCTTTGATACCTTTACCCACTACACCAGCATTGTAGATAAAAAGACCTGGATAGATCTGGGACAGAGATATCAGCCATACAACAAGGCTAACATATGGCTTTCCAGAAACCTGAATTTCGGCTCTACAATTCATAAAAATCTGAAAACAGATTATCCGTCACTGCCGAAATCATTCTCTGATTTGATAGGCTTTTACTTTAAGAAATAAAAAAACGCGAGGCAGCTCTTTTTAATGGAGCTGTCTCTCCTTTTCTGATTGAAAAACCGTAATTTTTCTCATTTTACCCTTGCAAAATTTTTGCTCAGCTTGTTTATTCTGCATCATTTTTTACAGCACCCTTTTTACAAAATTGCAGAAATACTCACAAAAACACATTAATGTAACTTCAGGTTTTTATATCTTTTAATCAAATTGAACTTTTTTGTGAAAAAGACTTGATTTTTTTATGAGTATGGTGTATACTAATCAAGCATTAGAGATATCGCGGGATAGAGCAGTTGGTAGCTCGTCGGGCTCATAACCCGGAGGTCGTTGGTTCAAGTCCTTCTCCCGCAACCATGTAAAAGAAGAGGTATTCCATACGGAATACCTCTTCTTTTTTATATTTTTGTGCAGGAAGGACTTGAATCTGCCGACCTTCCGTGGGGATGAGGCCGAGTGGGCTCATGGCACGGGGAGAAGCTTCGCTTCCGCCGCCGGTGGCGGAAAAAGGAAGAGAAGGTTCGGTGCAGCGGTCAAAATTGTGTGCCGCTCCAAGGCACTGACAATTTTGGGCACCGCAAGCGGGCAAGCAAAGGCAAAGCCTTTGCGCGAATTGGTTCAAGTCCCTTGTATTCCATACGGAATACCTCTTCTTTTTTTATTTTTTGTGTAAGAAGAGCAGCAGCCTCTACTTAATGCTGAACATATCCCTTATTTTGTGCAAAACAGACCAAAGACATCAATTCCGTTATGCTATAATCCTTAATCCATTCAGCATATTTACCAAAATATCACACACTCCATTGTGCAATATCGTCAGTTTAATTCTTGACTTTACACCGGAAATAAGTATAATTGTTTTTCGGTAATCAAACATTCCCAAGCACTATTAAACTCAGAGGTATCTATGCAGAATTTAGTCACATTAATCGGTCACATTTTAGGTTTTATTTCAGTTGGTTTATTTTTCTATTCTTACCAGTGCACACAGAAAAGAAAATTAATGATAATTCAGACTGTTGCAACAGCATTAAGCTGTGTACAGTATCTGCTTATCGGTGCCCTTTCCGGCTTTGCCCTTAACATTGTGTGCATCATCCGTAATTTCATATTCTATTTCCGTGACAAAAATCAGCGCACAGATTTAATATCTCCTATTATTGTTTCTTTATGTATAGCAGCAGCAAGTATTCTTTCCTGGGAAGGTATGCACTCATTGCTGATAACTCTGGGACTTGTTATTAATACTATGTGTATGGGTATATGCGACGCAAGAAGCTTCCGCAAAACAATACTCATATCCTCTTCATTGATACTTATTTACAATGTTTTTGCTTTCTCATACAGCGGAATTTTAAGCGAATCAATATCTCTTGTTTCGGTTATAATCGGAATTATCCGCTACAGAAGCACACAGCAGCCCATCAAAACAAAGAAAGCAATTCCTGCTTAATAAATTTAATCGAAAAAAAGATACCGCTGTTCGGATAAGACTGCCGACAGCGGTACTGTTATTTAAAACTGAACTACTATGGGATTAATCCGGATAGGTTACCCGTCTACCGGTAACAGCCTCTATGAATTTTCCGTAAACAACAGTTGCAAATTTCTGCACTTTACCTTTAACTGCAAATTCGAGAGCTATTGCATATGTAACCTCATCTCCGTTTTTCTTCTCTTCTTTTACGGTTTCAAAATCGTACATATCAAACATACGAGCAACCCGGGTTTCGTAGGTTGTGGTATCATTTTCATCTATTTCAATTACACGGTAGCCGCATTGTGTGGAATGAAAAAGTCCGATATAACGTGTGCTGAGCGAGTTTACAATATCAATCCCCTTATATCTGACACCAAAGGCATTTGTATGGTCGTGCCCCGAAAACATTGCAAGCACGTCTCCCTGCACAACCATTGCATCAAACTGACCGTAATTATCATAGCCGGGACAAGGATATTCTCTTAGTGTTCCGTAATTTATACGGTCAGGGTCAAACATATAATACTCTTCTTTGTTGTATAAATGCTTATATGAATATGATTTCCATGAATCCGATTTCTGCAAAGCATCATAAATTTCACCGACGATTATATGCTGAAAAACGAGAGAATTTACAACATTTCCCTTATTCTTCGCCTTCAGCTTATCAGAGGTCTGCTTGTACCATTCAATCTGATCGGGCTTAACACAGCTGTATCTTCCCTCTTCGTCATAATCGCCTGAATCGAATACCCAGAGATTAAATTTTACCTTTTTTCCGTCGGAAGAAAGCACGGGAATATTGTATGTACCACAGCCTGAGAGAGCTTCACCGTCATCAACCGAAACCGAGCAGGAAAAGGTGTTGTAATATGCCATAAGCTCTTCTCGTGTCATTGCACCCTGCTCTGAATCGTGATTGCCGAAGGTTACTGCTACAGGAATATTTCTTGAATCAAAAATATTCATCAGGGCATTAATCATTTTCTTTGTGTCTTCTGCATTTTCACAATTCAGAACAATATCTCCTGTAAGCATAACTATGTCAGGCTTTTCCGTTTCACATGCTCTTTCAACCAACCATATTGTCGGGTCAAAGTTATGATTAAGATTAAGATGAGTATCGGTAATATGTAAAATTTTGAGTTTTCCGTCCTCGCCAAACTTAATTGTTTTGTCCGTTTTGTTCTGAGTATCTGCAGGATTATAATTTACTCCGCTGTATTCAGGTCTTAAAAGCGGCGCTAAAATTCCCGATACCAGAATAACTGCCAACAGCAATAAAATTACTTTTCTTAATCGTTTTTTTGTTCGTTTTTTCATTATCAAAGCTCCTAAAAGACACCTCTTTTTTATAAATATCATACCACAAACGCTGTCAAAAAGCAACAAAGAGGCTGAATACCGGAATACACCACCTTGTTTTTTTATTTATCAAGCCGACAAAAATACCTTGCAAGTCGTGTTCAGGGGGTATATACTTATACATATAGCACCCTGTGTGTCAAAAAAGGAGAAATTGCTATGAAAAATGTAGAGTACCCCATTATAGAAATCCCTATGGGTTCAAAAAACAAGTATGAGCTTGATAAAGAAACAGGTCGCATAGTGCTTGACAGAGTTTTATATGCCGCTATGATGTACCCTGCCGAGTACGGTATACTTGAAAACACTCTGGCTCCCGACGGAGATGCACTTGATGTACTTGTTATCTGCTCAGATCCTACCTTCCCCGGCTGTGTTGTCCCTGCAAGAATTCTCGGTTATCTTACAATGACAGACGGCGGCAAGGTTGACTACAAGATAATCACGGTGCTTGACTGTGACCCGAGATATGAAAACATAAAGGAGCTTGAAGACCTCTCCCCCTTCGTGTTGAAGGAAATTGCTAACTTCTTTGCAAATTACAAGGTACTTCAGGGTATTTCTGTTGAGGTTGGCGATTACAAGGGCAGAAAAGAAGCCCTGAAGGTAATTGAGGAATGTCGTCAGGCTTACAGAGATGCATTAGAGAAAAAATAAATAATACATTAAGGGGTTCTTGCAGTCACAAAACTGTAAGAACCCCTCTATTCTGATTTTAGTCGCCGATAAGTCCGTAATATCTCGCCATCCAGTAAGGAAGAAGATAGATATAAGGCTGCATTGCCTTCATACCGTTAGCTCCTGCAGTTCCGGGAAGCGTTGATGTACGGTTAACTGTTTTTGAGTTTATGTTAATGAATTCTTCAGCACCCGAGTCACATACAAGCTGATTGCCGTCATAGTGCACAAGCACACGTGCATCGTATTCAACGGGGTATTTAAGCTGAGGAGGACAACCCATTTCTTCGGGTGAATAATCCCACACAATGTCCTTTCTGTGACTGTTATATGCAGGCCAGCGGATAAGGTCAAGATTCATCTCGGAAAGGCTCTTTGCTGCATTTTCAATGTCACAGTAATTATCTGTGAGTGCACCGTAGATTACGTTGAACATAGGTGAACGCTCAACTCTTTCATAATCAAAATGATGTGTAAGACCCATTTTGAAAATTTCCTTGTGTGCATTGTCATCTGTATAGACAATAAGAGGATAGATATTTGTAAAGTCAAGCTGATCATCAATGTGCGCTAAATGTGCATCCTCTACCTTATACTGCATACAGTTCATTGCATAGTGATGCTTTGTGATGAGCATTTCATAAACCTTGTTGTACTTTTCATCTCCCGTTACATGGAAAGCTGTTTTAAGGAATGAAAGGATTTCAAGGGAGTTTGTGCCCTTCTCATAATACCAGCGATCGTCATTGTTAATAAGATCAGGCTCCCAGTTTGCCCAGGTAGTAGGTACACCGTCCACATCACAGAGATGGAAATTATTGTCAATTATATGATCTGTGATGTTCTTTACAACCTCGGCAATTTTTTCCTTTTCCTTCTTATCTGCAACAAGGTCAAAGTAAATGCCGTATGCAAAGTAATGGCCTGTCATTTCGTCGGAGGAGGTTTCACCGAGCCACTCACATTCGGGATTTCCTTCAACAAAATGCCATTCCTCACGGTTACCTGTTGCAAAATTCTCCTCGTGTGAATATCTTGTAGCTCTTGCAGTAAAACCCTTCTTACCTGTAATCTCTGTAAGCTTGATCATAGCTTCAACTGCACGCTTTGCATTTTCCTTTGCCTTCTTGTCTCCGGTTACCTTATAACGGAAGCACTGGGAAGCACAGTAAAGACCTGTGAAAAGTCCGTCATTATCTGAATTGGGAAGCCAGCCGGAATCAAGATCTCCGTATTTACGAAGCTCACGGCATACCTGATAACCCTCGTTACGGGTGAAATACTTAACAGCCATTTCATCGTAGTGGTTTGCCTTTTCCTCAAGTGTCATAAGGTTTTCTGTGATAACGCTGATACCTCTGGGAGTTACGGCTGCAATGGTACCCTTATCGGATACTGCAATCTTTGTAACAACGGGATGCATAAGCCAGGCCCCGTAGGAGAAATATTTGATCTTACCCTCAATGAGAGTGATGATACCTGTATTTGTAGCAAAATATTTCTTTCCGTCTGCTGTGAAGCACATATCATTGAAGGAGCCTGCCGGCACGGAATAGAAATCGTTTCCGTTATACCAGTAGTTTCTGCCGTCATAGATATTAAGCCCCTCATCAGAGCCTACCCACAGATGTCCCATACCGTCAAGAGCAAGACAGTTTACCTTTTTTGCAAGCACACCTGACATATCGGGGGTCATTTCAGCAAAATGACGGCGCTTTCCCTTCATAGAGAGAAGTCCCTCAATAACTCCGCCTACATATACTGTTTCTCCGTATTTTGAAGGGTTATCCTTTGCACACAGACAAACGGCATCCTCAGGCACACCTACAATTGCAGTAAAGCCCTCTTCACCCTTGAGATAAAGGGTGCTTTCAGTCATAAGCCAGAAAGACTTGTCAAGAGCAACGGAAACATCCTTGACAGCACTATCAAATTCTGCAAGCTTCTTAAGCTTTCCGCCTTTAAGCTCGCAAAGATTCTTACCGCAGGCTGCAAAAACCTTACCGTCCTTTCCGAAAAGCTTATCAGCCTTAGAGGAAAGCTTCTTTACCTTGCCATCGTTATATTCATAAAGGCCGCCCTCTGCAGTGAAATAAAGAGCTTCACCCAGGAAAGCCACAGAATTTACAGCTTCAGCATTAATGCCGTTTTCAGAAGTAATGAATTTCTTGTCATACTGTCTGAACTGTCCGAAATTAAGAGTATATTTTTTCATACATCTTCTCCCGTAAATTATTTTGCTTTATTTTACCACATTTTCACATTACTGTCGAGATATTTTAATAAACATACACCTTTTATTTTTTCTGCAAAATTTTAAAAATATTTACATTTTATTACTCATAAATTTATTTAATTATGTTATTATAAAATGATACGAATTTTCCACAGGGAGGCTTTTTTTTCAATGCTTCAGCTAAAAAACACAGTAAAAACATACACTACGGGAGATATAAAACAGGACGCTCTTAAAGGTATTGATATAAGCTTCCGCGATAATGAATTTGTTTCAATTCTCGGACAAAGCGGTTCGGGCAAAACCACTATGCTGAATATTATAGGCGGTCTCGACCGTTATTCTTCGGGAGATCTTATCATAAGCGGAGTATCAACAAAAGAATATTCTGACTCCGATTGGGATATATACAGAAACCACAAGATAGGCTTTATTTTTCAAAGCTATAATCTGATTCCGCATCAGAGTGTTCTTTCAAATGTTGAAATGGCACTCACTCTTGCAGGTGTCTCTAAAAAGGAAAGAAAAGAAAGAGCCGTTGAGGTATTAAGAAAGGTCGGACTTGAAGAGCATATCCATAAAAAACCGAATCAGATGTCCGGCGGTCAGATGCAGCGAGTTGCCATTGCAAGAGCACTTATCAATAACCCCGAAATTCTTCTTGCAGATGAACCCACAGGAGCTTTGGATACGGAAACCAGCATACAGATAATGGAGCTTCTTAAAGAAATTGCAAAAGATAAGCTCGTTATTATGGTAACTCACAATCCCGAGCTTGCTGAAAAATATTCAACAAGAATAGTAAAGCTCTCAGACGGAAAAATAACAGATGACTCTGCACCGTACCAAGAGGCGGAATTACCTGAAAAAAAAGAAAGAACAAAAAAGATATCAATGTCGTTTTTTACGGCATTGGCATTAAGCTTCAATAATCTCCGCACTAAAAAGGGACGGACCATTCTTACTGCAATGGCAGGCTCAATAGGAATTGTCGGTATCGGACTTATTCTTGCGGTTTCAACCGGAATGACCGAGTACATCAACAGCATACAAAAGGATACAATGTCTCAATATCCCATTACAATTGACACCGAAGCTATTGATACAGGAGTTCTTTACGGTCAAGGAAACAAAGAAGAAAGCTCCGAAGCTCCGACAGAAGAAAGCACTTCGGAAGAGGCATCCTTTAACGGTATTTATTCAAATCACTCAAATCTGCAAAGAGAAAATCTGATAAATACAGTTATAAGGGAAAATGACCTCGCAGCTTTCAAGGTCTATCTTGATAACAAAGAGAATGATATACATAACTTTCTCGGAGAAAAAGGTATTTCGTACACATATAATGTCAATTTCAATGTATATACGAACGATATCGGCGGAAATCTTATTGATACTGATATCGAACCGAAAAAATCGGAATCTTCTTCGGGAACCGGCAGTTTTCTCAGCAGTCTTTTTTCAGGCGGACTATCCTTCTTAGGAAACGGAGCAACCGAAACCGGCAAAAATTTCAAAGAGCTCCCGGCTGATAAAAACGGTGAGCTGTTCAATCCTGAAGTAAAAGAAAACTATGAGCTTATTTACGGAGAATGGCCGGAAAGCTTTACTGATGCTGTTCTTGTGCTTAACCGCGAAAATAAAATTTCCCTTGAGGAAATGTTTTCTCTGGGATTAATTTCTGAGGAGCAGTATGCCATTATTGCAGAAAACATAACTGCAGGCATTGAAGCACAGCCGATAATTCTTGACTATTCAGCTGTTTACGGCAAAAAATTCTATCTTGTAACACCCGGTAACCGTTACAGACAAAACGAAAACGGTACTTTTTCATATATTGAAGAAATTGACGGTAACGAAGAATTTCTTATGGGAAATGCTCTTGAGCTTACAATTACGGGAATAATAAAAAGAAAGGCGGATGCCGACGGAATATCTGTATCAGGACCTGTTGCATACAGTCCGGTAATAAAGGACTACATTATTGTAACAAGCGGGATGCCCGCAGTAACCTCGGCACAGATAAAATCCCCCGACATTAATGTTTTGACGGGACTGAAATTCTCTATTTCCGATGAAAGCGAAAAAATCTCAGCAATAAAAACATATCTGGCAAAAATGAACGAAAAGGAAAAATCCTCTGTTTACAAAATGATTTCACTTCTCGGATTAAGTCCCTCTGACAAAGAAGCTTCCGCTCCTGCTGATGAACACACAACACTTCCTCCTGCTGAAACAACGACGGAAGCAGAAAAACCGCAGTCGACACCTGCTCCTTCTCAGGAAACGGGAATTTTCGATTTTCTTACGGACATAATTTCCGACATATGGTCAACACTTGAAAACATCCCGAAAATCTTTGAGCTTATAAGTCTTATAAATACCCTTACTGAAAAATATCCTGAATTCAATATGGAAAATATCGGTTCTGTCATTGAAAATTTTCAGAATATTCAATCAGGAAACATAGATGATATTATTTCAGAGCTCGATATAGAATCAATTATAAAAAATTATATGGGCTCAGACTTATCGGATATTGCTTCAAATGATGCATACTTTGCTGAACAGCTTGACAAATGGCTCAATTCATCTCCCGACACAGAAATGTTGCTTATGGTTTATGACCAATATATAAAAGAAACTTCACTTGAACAGAACCTCAGCGATTTCGGTTATATAGATATAAACAAACCTTCATCTGTCAGTTTATATGCTGATAATTTTGAGAACAAGGATAAATTAGCTCAATGCATATCGGACTACAATAACAATGTTGAAGACGCTAAACGCATAAAATATACGGATTATGCTGCAATGCTCACATCCTCTCTCACATCTATTATCAACGGAATCTCCTATGTGCTTGTTGCCTTTGTTGCAATTTCTCTTTTTGTTTCCGGCATTATGATAGGAATTATTACACATATATCCGTTATGGAAAGAACAAAGGAAATAGGCATTTTAAGAGCTCTCGGTGCATCTAAAAGAAACATCTCCCAGGTATTCAATGCAGAAACATTCATTATAGGATTATTCTCGGGAATTATCGGTATAATTATCACATTAATAGGTATAATTCCGATTAATGCAATAATAGAAATAAAAACCGGAATCGAAAATCTTGATGCACAGCTTCCTCTCACTGCCCTTGCCGGCCTTATGATAATAAGTGTGGCAATTACCCTTGTGGGGGGTCTTATTCCTGCACTCAACGCCGCAAAAAAAGACCCTGTTGTAGCATTAAGAACAGAATAATTATAATGAGGCTGTAAAAAGGCGCAGATCGCATAAAACAATATAGATAAGGGGTTCCGTCAAAATAAAGTCGGAACCCCTTGCTTTATACTATTTTATGAAATCTGTGTTTTTTATCATCACAGCATAAGATTACTCAGCCCATTTTATAACAAGCTCGTTGATATTAAGTCCGTTATTCGTGGGATACCATTTTTCACCCAGTACCAAATCCGCTTCAGCAGAGCCTACCGTTATATCAAAAAGAGATGTACAGTTATAAAAGGCGTACTCTCCTATTTCTGTAACAGAAGCAGGTATTTCAATTTTCTTCAACCCCGTACAATAGGAAAATGCATCCTTTCCGATTGTTTCAAGAGCTTCCGGAAGAACAATTTCATTTATGCTGCAACGGAAAAATGCCTTTTCTTCTATGCTTTTAAGAGATGAGGGCAGAGTAAGCTCTCTTAAGTCCGCACATTTATAGAAGGCCTTTGTTCTGACGGTTTCTACACCCTCGGGAATTTTATATGATATGCCATTTATCGCATTTCCCTCGGAATCCTTCATATCCTTTACGGCTCTTGCCATAGGATAGAAAAGAAGCGTTTTCATATCCTTTGAAAAAAGCACACCGTCAACATCACAAAAATACTCATTTGAATCTACAACTTCAATTGCAGTGAGCTTCCTGTTGTTTTCCAATGCCCAGAGACCTATTTCGCTGACATTTTTTCCGATAATAATTTTTGTTACATTTTCAAGATTAACTGCTGCAAAATCATCAATCCCCGTAACGGGCTTTCCCTCATATTCCCCGGGAATTTCGATTTCAGGCATAGTCGCATTATCCGGTACAGCTGTGACAATCCAATTATCACCATCTGCCTTATATTTTATTTTAAGATTACCGCCCGTAACATCGGAAATGTCGCAGGAGCAAAGGCAGGTACAAAGAAGAACAAAAGAAATTATAAGAGATATTATCTTTTTCATACTGCCGCCTCCTTATCTGCGTTTTCTGCTTTTTCAAGCCTTTCCTTCAGCTCTCTTACGCACATATCGTGCTTTTCTCTTGTAAGGTCATAGAAGAAATAGGGTACCGTAAAGAGAATGGTTGAAATAATTGCCGCCCAGATATAAATGTAGAACACATTATTAAGAATTGCCGAATCATAGAATACATCCCAGTCTGATGTAAAGCCCGAAAGCTCAAGGATGTAAGGAAGAAGATAGCCCAGTCCCATATTTATGGGATTCAAGAACCAGCTGAACACACCCGAAAGGGAGTCGGAACGCTCACCGTACTTCCAATGATGATAGTTCTGAATATCTGCACCAAGTCCCGATGAAACTCCTGTTTCTACAGGCTGAATTGTGTTTCTAAGGAACATAAGCACAAGGAATATAATAAGATTTTCCGATTTTACGGCAAATAAGGCACCGAACAGAATCACAAGAGCAATTCCCTTTGATACAAGAAGAATGTCTCTTTTCTGAAATTTTGCCGTTAAAATGGGACAAAGGATATTACCTGCTGTCATTCCGATAACAACAAGGTTCTTTGCAAGACCCATAATTGATTCGGTTCTGAGAAGATAAATAAACCACCAGTCAAGTATTGTCGCCATAAGCCACTGCCACTGACCGACAATATTGGTTATATTCATAATCCAGAGATATTTATTCTTAAGTGCGTGCTTTGCTCCTTCGAAGAACTTAACCTTTTTTCTGGTTTCAATATTTTCTTCAATAACTCTTTCCTTGCAGAATATAGCAGCAAGGGACACCACCGCACCGATACCTGCAAAAATCGGGATAAATACCTTGTATGTTGTAATATTAAGATAACCACCCGTAATTGAAATAAGAAACGGGAAGAACATATTGATAATTGAGGGGAAAAGTCCCGTTATTATGGGAACTATGGAATGAAGCTTCTGTCTTTCCTGTGAATTGGGTGTCATAAAGGTAACAAGACCGTTTACTCCTATGAAATTATTATAGAAATAATTCATAAACGTAAATGCACCGTGAAGCACTATAAGCTTCATTGAATATGAAAGTCCCTGAACCGGCAGGAAAGGAATAATCGAAACAATAATTGCCGAGGGCACGGCACAGATAACAATAAATGGCTTTACTCTGCCGTATTTTGCACAGAAGGCCCTTCTGATAAACCAGGTGATGTAGCTCGTTATACCGCCGATAAAAAGAATATTGCCGATAATCTGCGGAAGTCCCGACATAACCATATCAAAGGTATCAGCAGGAATAAAATAACAGCTAAGTCCCACTAAAATCTGTCCGAAGTATGAAATATGGGCAAAGCGCTTCATACCCTTTGTAAGTCTGCCGTGATTTTCGTATATGAGCATACCTACGGGATTGGTAAACATAAGCACATATCCGATTATTGTGGACACAAGGTTTATGAGATAAAAGTCCATTGCGGCAATACCCATAATCGATCCGCAAAAATAGGATGCAGAAAATGTCATAAGTCCACCGGCTGTTGCATAAATGTATGTACCTGCCTGGGAAACGGTGTATGCTGCCATTTCCTTCAATGACAGATATTCCCCTTCTGCCGGTTTATTCCAATGAGCTTTGACATAAGCGGGAGCAGCCTTTGCTTTTCCGATAATTTCAGCAAAATTCAATATAATCATCCCCTTTTAACCTATATTATATATTTTTGCTTTAGCCAAATAAAGCAATTTTAAGGAATAATTTATTTTTGTAAAACTTCAACAGACCACCGCCTTTTTTTATGTAGAAAACAACAAAGGAAAAAAATAACAGGATGCTTTCAATTCCGAAAACATCCTGAATTTTTATATTATTCTGATTTAGCCTTTTCAATAGCCTTTTTTGTCTTGGTGGGTGTAAGAGATTTTTCACCCGCAAGATACATACTGAAAAGTCCGAAGGCTATCATAATATTAGCAACATAAATTATAGTCTTAAGCACCTTATTGTAAAGGAAATCACAGATAAGCTCTGCTGTGTCGCCGCCGATTACAAGTGCTGCAATATATCCGAAGAAGGTAAGACCGCCTACAAAAACACTGATCATAATGCCGTAACCGAAAATTACCTTACAGACCTTAGCAACCTTTTTTAATTTTTCTTTCATCACAACACCCTCCTTATAATCCGAATATGGGCAGGATTTCCATAAGAACAACAACCTGCAGTATAAACTGAGCTGCTACCCACCACAAATTATTTTTGAAGGTTTTGTTGAAATCTGACTCAGCAATGGACATACCCGCGTACATACCAAGACCGAGAGGAGGTGTAATACCGCACATAACACCGCAGATGCAGGGGAGCATTGCAGCAGCAAGAACGGGTGTAACACCGACAGATGCAAGAGATGAAATGAATACCGAACCGAAAATAACAATTATTGATGATCCGGGAATCAGCATACCGAGGAAGCATGTAAGAATACAGATAAAAATAACCATCGGCAGTTTACCGAGAGACATGCTCTCAATCAGGATCTCAATCTCTGTAGCGACATCCATATTCTTGAACATTGCACCAAGCATATAACCGATAAGACATACTGCAATGGAGGGAACGATAGTCTTTATACCGTCAGCAAACATCATAGCAATCTTATGAGGTGTTACGCTCTTCTTGTCCTTTGTAATAAGACAGGTATAAATTGATGCAATACCTGCAATAAAGAGAAGAAGGCTGCTTGAAAGGCTCTTTGCACCTGCAGCACCGAGACGCTCGGTAAATAAGGTGTCATTAAAGAGGTAGTCAAGGATAAAGGGAAGAAGGATAATTACGGGGAGCATAAGTCCCTGCCAGTTAGCCTTAAGTGAAGGACCGAACTTGGGAATATCCTCCTTAGCCATAGGCTTGATCTTATAAATCTTGCAGAAAACAACAAGCATAAGTATTCTCTGAAGAATAAACCATATGCTTATTCCCCACAGAATCATCCAGAACTTACCTACTGACATATCAATAGCAGGATAAAGCGCCGTAAAAGCACCAAGGGCTGCAACGATATTGGATGAGGGAGGAATCATGTTACCGAGGTAGCTTGAATTACTCTCAATGTTAGCAGCAAGCTCTGCAGGGTATCCCGACTTTTTCATAGCAGGAATAGTTATAGCACCTGTTGCCATAACGTTACCGGGGCCGGAGCCTGAAAGAGCACCCATCATAGCACTGCCTATAACGGAAACATAGCCGGCACCACCGGGAATTCTGCCGAGAATGGCAAGAATTATGGAAATACAACCGTCAATAACCTTGGTCTTTGTAAGAATAATAGACATACTGACAAAGGCTGTCATTGAATAAAGCAACGAGGTGGAAAATGCGCTGTTTATATATGATCCCAGTTCTCCCCATGTGCCTGTTACGAACAGTAACACAACAAAGCTTATAAGAATAGCTTCATAAATGGGACGCTTGAAAAGCAGGAACCAGAGAAGTATAACAGCAAGTAATATACCGAGATATAAAAAAACTGCGGGCATTTATTTTCTCCTTTAGTTTTATTAACCGTAAGTAGCAATCATCTGCTTTCTGTCTGTTTTACCGTTGAATGTTTTGATTATTTCAGGAATTGCAGTAATAAGCTTAGGCATCTTGTAGGGCTCAAGTGTGTCAGAAATAAGGGAACGGATTGCTTTTTCATCAAGTTCCATACCGTCCTTTACAACAACAAGAAGCTTTAATGCCGTATTATTTGCAATTGTAGTGGGAATAAGAAGACACTCATCAACAAAGGGAAGCTTCATAACAGTTTCCTCCACTTCAAGAGGAGCAACCTTGAAGCCGCCGAGGTTGATTGTATCATTGCTTCTTCCTACAAGAATAAGCTCACCGTTGGGAGCAAAATAACAGATATCGCTCATAACGAGCATACCGTTCTTTATAGCCTTTGCTGTCTGCTCAGGCTCATTCCAATAACCCTTCATAACAGACTTACTGCGAATCGCTGCAAGACCTGTCCTTTCGGGAGAGGAATCCTTAATTTCATTTCCGTCCTCATCAAGAATGATTATCTCGCTGAGGGAATTGGGCTTACCAACACTGCCTGCATACTTTGAGCCGCCGGAAATACAGAATTCATCTGTACATACAACACCGGCCTCTGAACAGCCGAAGCAGTTATACATATATACATCAGGCATAAGCTGACGCATCTTTTCCTTATCGGTTTCGGGATATGCAGTAGAGCTGGAATATATGAAACGGATCTGACTGTTAAGCTCTGCAAAATTCTTGGATGCAAATGCAAGAAGAATATGTATTGCAGAAGGGGGAAGATAAAGAGAGGTTACACCATACTCTTCTATTGTCTTGAAATACTGCTTGAAGTTTCTGAAGCCTTCAAGAAGTACGCTTGTACTGCCCACCGCCATAGCAATATGAACCTTTCTGAGGCCCGCTGCGTGGTTCATGGGTGTAGGAATAAGCCATACATTGTCAGGCTGAATGTTTGTTGTTTCGATACCTGCAAGAGCAATGTTTACCTGGTTTTCAAAGGAAACCATAACGCCCTTGGATTTACCGGTTGTACCTGTGGTGAAAAGAATCTCGGCAAGGCTGTCGGGATCGGGATTTTCAGGCACAAATGTGTCTTCCATTCCCTTGATTTCTTCCATAATTGTACCGAGCACAAGGTTATCGGTAAGGTCTTCATGCTCTGAAAGGGTTACTGTTGCACATGCAGAAAGCTCCTCTGCAATTTCAACAATTCTCTTTGAAGGAGTACCCTTTTCAAGGGGAACAAAGCAAGCACCGAGAAGCTGTAAGCCGTACCAGAAATAAACATAATCAAGTACGTGATCTGCTTCAACAATAACTCTGTCACCGGGCTTTATTCCCTTATTCTTGAGATATAAAGCTGTTTTTCTGTTCATTTCAGCAAGTAAAGCATAGCTGCATTTCTCGCCGTTTGCAACACAGGCTGTTTTATCAGGTGTTTCTTTTGCAAAATGCTGTATAGCAAGTGCAACAGATGACTCAAACATATTTTTTCCTCCGACTGATAGTAAATAGTTTTTTAGAATGCACCGTAAATAAAGCTCTTTGCATCATATGCAGGACCATATGTGCCGAAGATAAGAATTACTGCAAGTGCAACAAGGTATATTGTCCAACGGAATACAATATTCTGCTTTGCAATGGTCTCTCTGAGCTTCATACCGTTTTCCTGTAATACACCTACAACAAGGAGTACGAGAAGGAAAATGAACAGCATAAACATTTCGAGTCTGTCAACGCCGAACTTGAATATCTCTCCGGAAATACCTGTTATAAAGTGCAGGTCAACATCCGTAAAGAATGCCTTTATCATCTTACCCGCATCAGTTATAGAGGGAGCCTTAACAATTATACGGGAGATACAGAGAAGAATAAATGTTCTTGCCATCTGGAAAAGACGGAAGCTGAAGCTTTCTGTATTGATTTTTAATTTTTCCGCAAGCTTCTTGTATACAGGAGCAAGAGCAACGCTTGCAGAAATAAGAATTGCATTGTAAAGACCGTTACAGATATACTGCCAGGTAAGGCCGTGCCATATACCTATAAGGAAGAAAACTACAAGAGGAGCGGCAACTGAGGGAACAATCTTACCTGCATGTCCGCCGAAACGCTTTCTTGCAACCTTTGCAACTGCAGTTACGGGACGGGAGAGCATAATGGGATAAAATACGAACTCACGCATCCATGCACCAAGGGACATATGCCATCTGCGCCAGAAGTCTGCCATTGAAATTGCAAAGAAGGGTCTTTCAAAGTTAAGAGGCAGATTGATTCCCAGCATCTGTGCTGCACCTCGGGTAATATCAATACCGCCCGAGAAGTCACAGTAAATCTGGAATGAATATGCAAGAACGCCGAAGAAAACGTGGCTACCGCTGTAATCAACAAAATCAGGATTGAATATAGCTGCTGATATTACGGATACACGGTCAGCGATGAGAAGCTTCTTGAAAAAGCCCCATAAAATAAGCTGTGCACCGAACTTGACATTTTCATAGTCGAACTGGTGGGGGGTATGAAGCTGCACACCCACATCGCCGTATCTGAAAAGAGGTCCCTGAACGATTGAGGGGAAGAAGGAAGTGAAAAGAGCAAACTTACCGATGTTTCTTTCAGCCTTCAGCTTTCCTCTGCCTACGTCAATAAGATAACCTATTGAATTGAAGGTATAGTATGAAAGTCCGAGAGGAGCAAGCATATTGACAAGCGGCAAGGTAACATCCCACTTGAACAGAGCAAATGCTTCATTTGCAGTGCCGAGGAAGAAGTTAAGATACTTCACATAGGCGAGAACGCCGAGATTTACAAGTACCGTCAGCACCTGAATCTGATGTATCTTTTTTGTTACACTCTTTTTCATCTGCTGCTTTTCTTCTTTTGTCGCATCAGCACCGAGAGATGAAAGCTTTGTCTGGAAATCATCTCTGATTTTCTGCATAACACGACCTGCAGCATAGGTAAACAGGGTTGTTCCGAGAATATAGAACAAGCTCTTATAACCTGCGGACAGATAAAATCCGTAGCTTGCTACCAACAGAACTACCCACTGAAATTTTTTGGGAACAACATAGTATACTGCCGTTACAGCTGCCAGAAACAGAAGAAACGGTAAAGAATTCAGTGCCATAATCTATCTCTTTTCCTTTACTTTTGATTGGTAAAAAGCCTTATCTGATGTAATCAGATTTCGTCGGAAAGACGGTCAACAAGAGCCTTGATAGCAGCAACGTTGTTGAAGTTTTCGGGCTCCATATCGTCAACTGTGATTGTGATGTCAAATGCCTCGCAAAGCTCAGCAACTACAGCAACGATATCGAAGCTGTCAAGAATGCCGTCATCAATTAACTTGTCTGCTGTTGCGAAATCTACATCGCTTCTGATTGTCTTAAGAATTTCAATAATTTTTTCCATGGTTTTTTGTCTCCTTTTTTATACTACCGCATTATTCAGCGGATGTTTTGACTGATTTTTTACAAGCATCAGATGTTGCAGCACCGTAACACTCAACATCGATACCTCCTGCACCGGGATAATACTCGTCCCGTTTACAATCCGGGGCAAAATATTCTCCGAATACATTTACAGCAAACCGAAAATATCATTATTGCTGATATTTTTCTCTTGCTTCTGCATTTTTTTCTTCTGTAAGCCTTATATATTCAACAATA
Source organism: Acutalibacteraceae bacterium (assembly GCA_045652065.1). Classification (GTDB taxonomy): domain Bacteria; phylum Bacillota; class Clostridia; order Oscillospirales; family Acutalibacteraceae; genus RUG806. Next base: position 88,449 of record JAZRTO010000027.1, on the reverse strand, counting down.
TCCTTGTAGTACGAATTATCCTTATACTTTTCTTCTGCCTCGGGATCTCCGATCAATGTGTTGAAATCATAACGATAAATCTTCTTTTCAGACATTGTATAAGTATCAAAGGATGTAGAATATACAACCTTATCATAGGTATTATTATAAACAACAATGTTTATACCTCGGAAATTCATTACCTCTTCATTGCCGTTTATTAAGCAGGATACCTGATTCTTTTCCTCTATTTTTCCACTTGAAAGAGAAATCTTTGTTTTATTTTCAAGAACGGTTTCGTACTCTAAAAGTCCGTTATTTTCCTTCGTTGCCTCATAAACAACGCCATCGGGAGAAATAACACCTATATAGGAATTTCTGAAACCGAGCGCAGAAAGCTTCTGAAGACCGATACTGCCGAAATACTCTCTCTGAGCATCAGTAAGCTTATTTGAGCCCTCATCCTTAACAGTAACAAGCACAGTATTATCTGCACCGAGAGCGGCTTTTATTAAGCCTGCAACATCCGTCGCCTGATTCATCTCAAACTGCTTATAATATATGGCATCATATCTGTCATACTGTTCTGCAAGATATTCATAATCCTCATTACCTCTGACGTCGGTGGCAGTACAGTTTTCGGTAAGATACTGACCTATATACTTCATCATCTTTTTCGAGCCGTAGAAGTTTACATGCTTACTTTCACGGCTGTCATAAGGATGAATATATCCGATTTCATCAATAAGGGGAGAAAAATTAAAATCAAGAAATGTAAGTCCTGCCTTATCAGCAAGTGCCTGCACACCGCGGTTAAGTGAAGAATTCCAGTTATCAGTAGGTGTTTTTACCAACGTAAGAGTTATACCGTTTTCATTGCAGAACTCCAATATTTTATTGAAATAGTGCATAGGCTCCGATGGAAATTCCACAGGCTCGGCATTTTCATCCAGAACCGTGGTCAGCACCTCCAATTTGCTGAAATCTGACACAACTGATCTGTAGGTCATAAGAGTAAAGTCCTGTCCGCGTGTTCCGTTCACCTTATCAAGACTGTATTTATTGAAATCTATCTCTTCAAGCTCAGTCCAACGGCTGTGATATGTCGTAAGAGGAAGGATATATGCCAGAGTTTTTGTAAAATCTCTGTCTGCATAATCTCCCGCGGCTCTTATTTTCACGGGCGACAGCTTCATTCCGTCAATGGCTGCATGGACATTACTGTCCCCGGCGGCTTTTCTGAACTCAGAAACATCAAGAATAACATTTTTCAGAGTTGCACTATGCAATCTGTGAGTTTCTTTTATCCAGTAGTATGAAGCAAGCAGTGGCTGCTCCTGGGTTGCAACCGTGTACGCACAAAGTCCGTATTCACGGTACAGCTCCATTGGGGAAAAACCATATGCACCGACACTCGCACCGAGAAAAAGAGTTTCTATCCTGTTGTCAGGCTCTTCATAGAAGCCCTTCATTGTGTAATAGTTGTTGAGAAGAAGCCATGTAGGCTGAAAAAATGTATTGAGAACGCTTATCATAATAATAATGAGCACACTTAATACGGCTGTACGAAGAAGTATTTTGCATTTTTCTTTTTTCATTAACAAAAGACAACCTCCGTTTTATTACATGACAAGCATTTCCCAAAAATCAGGCAAAGCTCTCATCCGTATGCACATCTGAAGCATTTTGCCTTATAAAGGTATTGTCGTAAGCAAGCCGGGAAATTGTGTTCTGAATTATCCGACCAATAACTCGTTTTCCTCAGGCAATTCCACAGCGATTCTCTTTATTACCTTTGAGTAAGTATCAAAATGTCTGCTATCAAATACCTGTTTATACTGTTTGTTATACACAACAATATTCAATCCGCGTCCGTTGTCGGAATATTCTTTTTCGTTTATCAGAATAGAAGAAATATTTTCTGCTGAGAAGCCGGAGCTTGTTACTTCAAACACATCGGACTTATAGGAAACTGTCGCCTTGTTCTCGTCGCCTTTTTCCTCATATACAACATTGCCGCCGTCTATTACAGCAATGTATGCTTCTCTCTTGCCGAGCTCAGAGAGCTGCTCAAGACCTAACTCAGCAAAGGCTGCTCTGTCTTCATCGGAAAGCTTTCTTGAAGCATCATCTTTCACAGATATTATAATAACATTGTTTGTATTACCGATATACTTGTCAATATGACTGAACACATCGTTATGCGCAGTAATCTTCTCGGTAGCAATACCGCTGTTCTTAGCCTCATACATGGCATTATAAATCTGTCCCTGCTTGAAATATCTGTTGCTTGAGTATTTCTTGATAGCATCCTTATCTGTGAAGAGAGTATAGAAATCATCATTATAGTACTGACGAGGAGTAGAAACAGAGGTATCAAAGCTTTCTGCGCTTATAAACCGCTCATACTCATTGCTGTAAACAACAAAATTCAAGCCTCTTCTGTTTCTTGACTTTTCTCTTGAATCAATCTTACAGGAAGAAACATATTCATCATCCTCGTAGCCTGAAAGAAGATTAATTCTTGTACCATCATCAAGCCTTACAAAATATGAAATATAGCTGTCGGTATCATCATCCACCTCAGCAAGGACATCCTCATATGAAACCTTGCCGTTTTCAATGACACCGATGTATGCTGCACCGGGGGTGAGCTCAGCAAGCTTTACAAGCCCTATCTCACGGAAGTATGCACGCTGCTCTTCAGTAAGAGCAGTACCAGCATCCTCCTTTACCGTCAGGAACAAAGAGTTATTGTCCTTAAGGGCAATAGAGATGCTTTCTACAACATTCTCCGCCTGGCTTAATTCATAAGCTCTGTAATAAAGCTTATCGAACATATCTGCCTGTTCGTCCATATAAGCATAGCGCTCGTCACCTCTGACATCCGTTGCACCACACTCTTCAACAAGATACTTGCCGAGCCAGCTTGTAACCTTTGAAGCACCGTAGTAATTGGCGTGACGTCCGTCACGAGTGTCAAAAGCATGGAAGAAATCCAGCTGCGATGCATAAGGCTCAAAGTTAAAGTCAATAAACTCAAGACCGTATTCATCTGCAACATTTGCAACAGCATTATGCAGTGATGAATTCCAGTTATTTGCATAAAGCTTTATAAGAGTGAGCTTTATGCCTTTTTCCTCACAGAACTTAGCTATCTCATCAAAATACTTAAGAGACTTGGTAACAAGCTTTGAGGGCTTCGCATCCTCGTAAAGATGAACATTTTTAACCTTAATGTCATCAAGAGAATCTTCACTGTATCTGTATGTGTTCAGCAAGAAGTCATAGCCTCTTGTTCCGTTTACGGGATCCTTGCCGAAATATTCAAAATCCTTCCAGCCAAGATCTGTCCATCTGTTATGGAACTCGGAGAACGGGAATATGAAATTAAACATCTTGGACACATCGCCCTTACAATACTCATATATTGCCTTGATCTTTAAGGGAGACAGCCTCATATAGTCAATGGACTTATGGAAAATCTGATCATTATCCTTATCTCTCAGCTCAGAAACATCAAAAACAACATTCTTAAGTGTCTTTGAATGATTCTTGTATGCCTCCTGAAGAAGGTAATATGATGAGATTACAGGCTGCTGAACATTCGCAAGACTGTACGCGCATATGCCGTATTCCTTATACAAATCCGTAGAGGAAATTGAGGATGCAGGAATACTTGCGCCCAGAAAAAGGTTTTCCACCGTATTTTTAGGTTCCTTGTAAAATCCGTTGAGAGTGAAATAGTTGTTATAGCCGTCCCAAACCGGCATAAACAGGGTGTTAAAAGTACTGAGCATAACAAGCAGTACTATGACGAATATAACCGGACGTAACAATAATTTTAATTTGCTCTTCATCCGCAGAAGCCTCCGTGTCTTTTTTGTGATATTAACAACTTACAATAACAAAGGTAAACGTCGGCTCAATTGTGCAATTTGACACACTCCGACATTTAACTTTTTACATTTTACACTATAAAAGCGTTCTTGTAAACAGTTTTTGCAAAAATTTCTTAAAAATGATTACATTTGGTTACAATACCAAAAAACTTTATATAAATTCAAAATTTTATTGCAGAATAGCTTCTTTTATGCTATCATTTTTTCATCATAATGACAAAAAAGAGGTTACTTATGAAAAAATTTCTTTTGCCCGAAAACGGGAATTTTTACAAATCAAATCTTCATTGCCATTCCACATTTTCTGACGGAAGTCTGACACCTGAAGAGCTGAAGGAAATGTATATGCGCCACGGCTACAGCATAATAGCATTTACCGATCACCGCACACTTCACTCCCAGGCACATCTGACGGATGAAAATTTCCTTGCTTTGGACGGATATGAGATAGATGTTTCACAGCAGGAAATAAATCCGAACGGATACAGAAAAACCTGTCATTTTTGTCTCATTGCACTGAACGAAAATACTCCTCACGTTGATTTCGGTGATGAGGATACATATACCCCAAAAAACATATCAAGAATAATGACTGAGGCAAAAGAAAAAGGATTCTTTATCACATACAATCATCCCAACTGGTCACTTGAGGATTTTTCGGACTATATCAATTATAATGGTATGGATGCAATGGAAATATGCAACTACGGCTGTATTGCTGTAGGCTATCAGGATTATGTGCCTCAGGTATATGATGAAATGCTCCGATACGGGAAGAGAATTTTCTGTCTTGCAACAGATGACAACCATAACCGCCATCCCGAAGATTCTCTTTACTGCGATTCTTTCGGCGGCTTTACAGTCATAAAAGCGGAAAGCCTTGACTATAAAACCATAACCAAGGCTCTTACAGAGGGAAATTTCTATGCTTCACAGGGACCTGAAATAAAAGAATTATGGTATGAAGACGGAAAAATTCACATCAAAACTTCACCCGTAAAGAAAATAGACTTTGTTTTCGGCTCACGTCATGCTGAGACCCGTTTTGCTCCCAAGGACGGATATATTACGGAAGCAGAATGTGAAGTCCCCGGCAACTCAATTTATGTAAGAGTATCCGCAAGAGATGAAAACGGCTTCCCTGCCGACACAAATGCATATTTTGTTGATGAATTAAACACTGAAAAGGAATAAGCAATGAAATTAGTTATACTTACAGCCCTGGGAGTTGGCGGAGCTACGGTCATCGGTGCAATGCTGGGCTTTATTTTCAAAAAAATCTCACACAAATTTTCAGACATTGTTCTGTCATTTGCAGCAGGCATAATGCTTGCAGCATCCGTTATCGGACTGATACTACCCTCCCTTGAATACGGCGGCAAATTCGGGCTCATAAAAACCATTGTCGGACTTTTCGCCGGTGCCGTCTGTCTGAATCTTATCGACAAGCTGGTTCCTCACCTTCATAACCTTGTGGGCGGAGATGATATGGAGCAGCATCAGAAAAGCAATTTAAGCAAGGTGCTTCTTTTCGTGCTGGCTATAGGCATACATAATCTCCCCGAAGGAATTGCCGCAGGTGTCGGATTCGGTTCAGGTGACACTTCGGGCGCTATTATGATTGCTATCGGCATCGCTTTGCAGAATGTGCCTGAAGGAATGATAATTATAGGCCCTATGCTTTCTGCAGGTGTAAAGCCCGGAAAAGCCTTTCTTATTGCTCTGATAACAGGTATCGTTGAGGTTGTGGGTACATTCATGGGTTACTTTGCCGTTAACATTTCATCAGTTGTTCTTCCCGTCGCACTTGCCTTTGCAGGCGGCACAATGCTTTATGTTGTAAGCGATGAAATGCTTTCGGAAACTCACGGACACGGAAGTCAGAGAGGCGCAACCTATGCTCTTTTAATCGGCTTTACTGTTATGCTGATAACCGATACTCTTTTAGGCTGATAAAGATAACGGTTCGCACTAAAAAATACAAGCAGAATAAAAATTTAAGCACAAAACTACACTACTGTAGTCTTGTGCTTATTTTATTTGAATAAAGCCGCATTTAATATGTTTGTTTAATAATTATATATAGTAATAGTACTGAACCGCCTATCCGGAATATTACCGACAAAAAAAACCGGTCTGAGATAGCTCAAACCGGTTTGAATTATAGCTTTATACAGTTTCTGTACCTGACGCAAGACCGAATAATGCAAGGAGCTCCTGGAAGAAGCCGGCAATCATATCAAATATATTCTTTACAAGATCAAGAAGGCCGCCTATCATAAGGATTGTTTCATTCTTTACAACACCGGTAACCTGAATCTGAAGAGGACCCTTTACGTGATCGATAACATAGTAGCCATATTCGTCAGGCGGTAAGGGAGTAATAGATGAAAGATCCTGATTGTTGGGATCAAGGCTTATCCATCCGTAACCGTCATAAACATATACTTCGTATTCGGACATATCGTATTCGGGAGCCAGTTCAACTCTGAAAGCAAAGGGCTGATCATACACAAGCTCTACAGTTTCGCCTACAGCACTCTGCTCGCCTTCACGTCCGTATACAGCATAGCCTTCGTCTGAAGGGAGATGAACCTTGAATCTGTTAAGGAAATCGGAATCATTCTGCCAATGTCTGAAGGAAACATCAACTGAAGTTGACAGACGGAAGCTGCTGGATCCGCGTCCGTAAGGAATCTCAACGCCGTTTACATAAACAGTCATCTGAGAATCATCGTACTTATCAAAAGGAAGATCATCCTCTACGATTTCAACCTTTATATGAACATACTGATTAAGATTACAGGGAATTGATCTTGAATCCTCTAATGTCTCCCAGTCGAAGTCTTCTGTCATATCCTCATAAACGTTACCTTCGTCTGTAACACCGTAGGAAATGTTGACTTTACCTGTAAGATTTGCCTTTTCCAGAGCATCATCTGAAGGAAAACGCACAACTGCAGTAGCAGAACCGGTACCGGATGTCACAATGTGCGATGCTCCATCACCCTCAATAAAACCTTCAACAACAAGAGAACCGTAAACAACAATCTGTCCGTAGCAACGAAGAGTTGCACCAGCCTCGATAGTAAGTGTAGTGCTGGAAGGAACATACATTGTGATCCCCGTGGGAACAGTAAGCAACGAACCTTCTGTGAGAGAATAGTTGGTTTGGGAAAGCATCCAGTCAGATGCACTCACCTCAATATTGCCTACCAGCTCTACCTCGCCTGCTGCACCTGCTGAGAAGGGAATACAGCAAACGATCATTAAAACGCTGAGAATAACAGCTAATGTCTTTTTCATTATTTTTGCCTCCTGAAAAATTTTCGGACAAAGTCCATATATGCACGATAATTATATAATAAAAGCAACTAAATGTCAACCTTCGGAAATTCATCTTAGGATTAAATTTTTTTGAAAGTTTTTTGTGCATTTTACTGTTTTATGTTGAATATTTCTTTCCGCGATGTTATCATTATGTTAACAAAAGCAAAGGAGAACATTTAAAATGGACATAAAAGCAACCTTTTGTTCATCACTTGAAAAAATTTACCCCACTTCTTCCGCAGATTATGCTTTCAACGGAATTTCCCTTCTTTTAGGGGAAAAAGGCAACTTTCAGCTTGTTCTCAAAAGCAAAAAGGATACCACAGCTGAAATTTCCTGCTCCTGCCCCTTTGCCACTCTTTATGAGGTAAAGGAAATTTACTCGGACTACGCAATAGATAAGGAGGAATGCGGTGACATTCTTCTTGATAACAACGGCGATCCCGGTTACTATCCTGACCTGCTTCTTGACTTTGACGGCAAAGCAGAGCTGAAAAAAGACGAAGCCCACGCAATATGGGTACACATTGATACCACGGGAGCACATCCGGGAAGCTATAGCTTCACAGTAACAATATCCGATGAGAATGAAAAAATTCAACTTGAAGCACCCGTAAAAATCAGAAAAACCGTTCTCCCCGAGCAAAAGCTCATCCATATAAACTGGTTCCATTGCGACTGCCTGGCAACATACTACAAAAAGGATGTTTTCAGCGAAGAACACTGGGAAATTATTGAAAACTTCATTAAAAATGCAGTTTCTCACGGTGTAAACTGTATACTTACTCCTCTTTTTACACCTCCCCTTGATACAGCTATCGGCGGAGAGCGCCCCACAGTTCAGCTTGTAGGGGTAAAAAGATGCAGAAATTATACTTACGAATTCGACTTCTCCCTTCTTGATCGCTGGGTTGATATGTGTCTCGGAGCAGGTGTAAAATATTTTGAGCTGTCGCATCTTTTCACACAATGGGGTGCAAAGCACGCACCTAAAATTATGGCTCAGACAGGTACCGGATATAAGAGAATTTTCGGTTGGGAAACCTCTGCAACAAGTGATTCCTACAAAAACTTCCTTAAGCAGCTCGGCGGGGCTCTTAAAGAGTATACAGACAGCAAGGGCATTACACAGCAGTGCTTTGTTCATTGCTCTGACGAGCCTGGTCTTGATGATATAAAAAATTACAAAAAGGCTTCCGATCTGGTAAGAGAATATTTCGGAGCCTTCGAGCATATTGATGCTCTTTCCGATTTTGACTTCTACAAGGAAGGTCTTATAGGCACTCCCGTTCCGGAGGAAGGCAATATTGAAGCATTCAAGGGACACGTAGACAAGCTCTGGACATACTACTGCTGCGGTCAGTTCAAAGACAATCTTCCCAACAGATTCTTCTCCATGCCATCAATACGAAACAGAATCCTCGGCGTGCTTCTGTACAAATATGATTGCACAGGCTTCTTACAGTGGGGCTTCAATTTCTATTACTCACAGCACTCAAAAAGAGAAATCAATCCCTTTGAGGAAACCTCTGCTGGCGGCGCCTTCCCCTCCGGCGATTCATTTGTAGTGTATCCGGGAGCAAACGGCAAGCCGCTCTCCTCTCTCAGACAGAAGGTCTTCTATGACGGCTTCCAGGACATTTCGGCTCTTATTGCTCTTGAGAATAAATATTCAAGAGAATATGCTCTTGACTTCATCAAGGAAAATCTCGGTGATATCAACTTCAGGAATTATCCGACGGACAACGAAACCTTCCTCTCCTTCAGAGAAAAGCTTAATGAAAAGCTCGGATAAAATTAAAAGGATGTAAAAAAATGACCGGTAAAAACTTATCGTTTTCTACCGGTCATTTCTTTGTTTAAGCATTGACAAAATCCTTATCTACAGTTACCACAGTAAAGAGTTTTTTGTCATACACCTTTATTTTTTCCTCTATCTGCGCCTTTATTTCGCTGTCTGACAGTCTGAATGAATGGGGCACAACCACATCAAAAATAAGATTCGTATGAGATTTGCCCTCAACGATTCTGAAATCGTGCAATCTCATTCCGTCATAAATTTCAGAGCAGACATTTTCTGCAAGAGCTTTCAAGGTACGGACATTTTCACTGTCGGTTTCAATCGGATCCATATGTATCACCGCTGAACATCCGAGCTTTGTTTCAAGTTCTCTCTCAAGATTATCAATCTCATCGTGTATATCCAGAATATTACCTGATGCAGGTACCTCTGCGTGAAGAGAAATCATACATCTTCCGGGACCGTAATCGTGCACCACAAGGTCATGCACACCGAGAATATCCTTACCGCCAAGGACAATTTTTTCAATTTCTTCAACAAACTCCGCTTCGGGAGGCTGTCCGAGAAGAGGCCCTATTGTTTCATAGGCAGACTTAAGCCCTGCAAAAAGAATGAACACACTTACGGCAAGACCGCAGTAAGCATCTATATTCACACTTGTAAGATGCGTTATTATCATCGAAGCAAAAACAACAGAAGTCGACACCATATCGGAAAGACAATCGGTAGCCGTAGCCTTCATAGCTGCAGAATTACAAATCTTCCCGTATTTTCTGTTGTAAAGGAACATATAGAACTTTACAAGGATACTTATTCCGAGAATTATGAAAACAAGAGCTCCTGTTTCCGGAACCTCGGGATTCTTTATTTTTGCAACAGAATCCGTAAACAGCTCAAATCCCATAAGCACAATAAGAATTGAAACTGCAATACCCGAAAGGTATTCAATTCTTCCGTGACCGAAGGGATGTCCGGGATCAGGCTTTTTGGCAGCAAGGCGGAAGCCGAGCATAGTTATAAGAGATGAGCCTGAGTCGGAAAGATTGTTGAAGGCATCCGCAGTGACGGAAATGGCTCCCGAAAGGGAGCCTGCTGTAAACTTTATTACAAACAAAAGTATATTGAGTGCTATTCCCGCACCCGAGCATATCATTCCGTATTTTCCGCGGATATCTTCTCCTGAACCTTTATTTTTCATAAAAATTTTGGAGAGAAGCTTAATCATACCGCACCTCAGTCATCAAATCCGTTAGGATTATTCTTCTGCCAGTTCCAGGTGTCACGGCAAGCATCAAATGTACTTCTTGTTGTCTTCCAGCCAAGCACATTGTAAGCCTTGGATGCATCGGCATAGGACACAGCAACATCACCGGGACGGCGGGCTGTTATAACGTAAGGAACATTAACACCTGAAGCTTCTTCAAAAGCCTTAACAAGCTCAAGAACACTAACACCCTTACCGGTACCGAGATTGTAAATTTCGCAGCCCTTTACGGAAAGCGCTCTGTCAAGAGCACACACATGACCGTCAGCAAGGTCTGCCACGTGAATATAATCTCTGACACCTGTTCCGTCGGGAGTATCATAGTCATTACCGTAAACAGAAAGCTTCTCACGCTTTCCAACCGCTACCTGTGCAATATAAGGCATAAGATTATTGGGAATACCGTTGGGAGATTCACCTATTTTTCCGCTTTCATGTGCACCGATTGGATTGAAGTAGCGAAGAAGACTCACACTCCATTCACTGTCGGAAGCACAAAGATCCTTAAGAATCTGTTCAATGAAAAGCTTTGTTGTGCCGTAAGGATTTGTAGTTCCGCCGGCCTCCATTTCCTCGTGGAAGGGAGCAACATTCTTTTCGCCGTAAACAGTAGCAGAGGATGAGAAAACCATACATTTAACACCGAACTTCTTCATAACAGACAGAAGCTTTACGGTGCCTCCGATATTGTTGTCGTAATATTCAAGGGGAATCTGACAGGATTCACCGACAGCCTTAAGACCTGCGAAGTGAATAACAGCCTCAATTTCATACTGAGTAAAAATCTCGCTGAGCTTTTCTTCATCTCTGATATCACATTCTATGAGAGGAAAATCCTTTCCCGTAATCTCTTTCACTGCCGCAGCGGACTTGGGTGAAGAGTTTGCGAAATTATCAATTACAACAATTTCCTTGCCTGCTTCAATAAGGTGAACGCAGGTCTGTGAGCCTATGTAGCCGGCTCCGCCCGTAACAAGTACAGCCATAATGTCTCCTTTTCCGTTCAGCTTACAACAACAATTTCAACCTCTTCAGAAAGAAGGGCCGACAGCACGGAAAGTGCTCCGTTGTAATCGAACGCTGTAATATTGGTATCAACAAGGTTTATGAGCGTAGAAAAAAAGCCTTCTCCCTTGTTAAGATTATCCCTTGTAAAGTGCTGTCTGAAAACAGCAGCTGATGCATTTGCCTGCAGCCTTAATGCAGATTCTCCTGTTTCGGAATGCAGCATATACTTTATGAGTGTATCCGGAGCCATATTCTGCACACCGGGAACAAAAGTATATTTAACAGCATCTATATTGAATTCATAATTTCCCGTAACCTCAACGGACACAGAGCCCAGATTACTTAAAAGACGTCTGAGATTATCCTCGGTTACGTGAACGTACTTTTTAACATTTATACTTCTTGAAGCAAATGATGCTGCAAGAACACTGAGAGATTCCTTCCGGAACACATCTTCCACGGTAGCTTCACCTGTGGGAAGACTGAGCATATAGTCGGTAGGAACGGGTTTTATTCTGACCTTTCTGCCTGCAATATCAACACCGGCAAGCTGGCAGAAGGTAAGCTCCTCCCCATCAGAACAAAGTATGAGAAAGGTAAAAGCCTCCTTGAAGCCTTCCGTATCGGCAAGAACCTCACTTCCCGGATTTTCCGCGGTAGTCTCTTCAGATGCATTTGTTGCTTCTCTGACCCCGAGAGCCTTACCTATATCGAAATCGTTCACGGAAAGTATTACAAAAACGGACACAAGAAAAGCAACAACACACATCACAACACCCAGAATAACAGGATGAGGAATACTGCGCTTTTTCTTCTCTGTCCCCGGAGCGAAGCTGACAATATTATGCTTATTCATTATGTTTTCACACCTTTACCAGTATACATTATAGTTTTCAGAAGGTGAAATTACAATAGCTTTAAGCACAATTTAATTATTTGTAATTTTTTATATAGATATTTCATAATTTTTAATCATCACGGAGGCTCACTTTATAACAAAATGCTCTATTGACATATTTTTTATTATGTGATATTATACATAAGCCGCATATTCAGGGTTATAAGCGGTTAGTCCCACCCTGCGTAGCGAGACTTATAAAGGAGAAATATCAATGTACGCAATTATCGAAACAGGCGGTAAGCAGTATAAGGTAGAAGCAGGCGACGTTGTTTTTATCGAAAAGCTTGACGTTGAAGCAGACAGCGAGGTTGTTTTCGACAAGGTTATTGCAGTTGCAGGTGATGACGGCATCAAGGTAGGCGCTCCCTACGTTGCAGGTGCTACAGTTGCTGCTAAGGTTCTCAAGAACGGCAAAGCAAAGAAGATCACTGTTATGACTTACAAGCCTAAGAAGAACGAGAAGAGAAAGCTCGGTCACAGACAGCCCTACACAAAGGTAGAAATCGCAGCTATCAACGCATAATGGTCAAAGCATCATTTTGTATCCGTGAAAATTCCGTTTCCTTTAAGGTGCAGGGTCATTCGGGCTTTGCCGAGGAAGGCTCTGATATTGTCTGTGCGGCAGTTTCCTCTGCAGCAATTATGACAGTCAACACAATAACCGAAATACTCGGTGAGAAGGATACCTCAAAGGTAAAAGACGGATTTTTACAGTTCGAAGCAAGCGGTAAAGCCGCACGGGATATCATCATGGGGTTAAAGCTCCATCTTGAAGGTCTTTCACAGGAATATCCCGACTATGTTACAGTAACAACGGAGGTGTAAGTAATGCTTAAGATAAACATTCAGCTTTTCGCTCATAAAAAAGGTATGGGTTCAACCCGTAACGGTCGTGATTCCGAATCCAAGAGACTCGGCACAAAGAGAAGCGACGGTCAGTTCGTTAATGCAGGTACCATCATCGTTCGTCAGCGTGGAACACACATCCACCCCGGCAACAATGTAGGTAAGGGCTCTGACGATACACTTTTCGCTCTCATCGACGGAAAAGTTAAGTTTGAACGTCTTGGCAAGGACCGTAAAAAGGTCAGCGTATACGACAACTAACAACAAAAATTCCCGTGTCACACGACACGGGAAATTTTTTTGAAGTAATAAGTAAAAAGTAATAGTGAAGAAGTACCCTGTCGGAGGGGCTTTGCCCCTGAATTATGTTCAAGCCGTGTATGCGGCTTCATACAGTGTCACTATTCACTATTACCTATTACTTCTTACCTCAACTTATACGCCGTATAAGTTAAACTCCGGGGTATATTCCTCCTTTGCAGAGGAAAGCTCCTGCAGGAAGCCGTCATCAATTCCCGAAAGATACATATAATCCACAGCTTTTTCGTATTCCTCTTCTGTGAGCCGCCTGTTAAGGCTCTCAAAAGGAAGATGAATTTTCGGAGGCGTGTACTGACTCATAAGAGAAAACATTGCCTTGTCCTTAAAATTATCGGCAAAGGTATCTATAATATCATAAGTATTCTCAAGGTATCCCGGTAAAACGAGATGCCTTATTATTACGCCCTTCTGCAGCATCCCCTCATCGTCAAAAACACACTCCCCTGCCTGTCTTAGCATTTCGTTGATTGCGGGAAGGGCTTTTTCATAATAATCGGGAGCATTTGAAAGTGACTTCGCAAGAGAGCTGTCTTTATATTTCAGGTCAGGAAGATAAATATCAATAAGACCGTCAAGCATTTTAAGTGAATTTACCTCCTCATACGAGGAAGTATTGTACACCACCGGTATGGGTAGCTTTTCTGCTGACAGAGCCTTTGCAATTTCGGAAACATAGTGAGTAGGTGTCACAAGATTTATGTTGTCCGCACCCTCATCAATCAGCTCATAAAATATTTCACGAAGCCGTTTTTCCGTGATTTCCTTTCCCGTTTCCCCTCTGGAAAGAGGCATATTCTGGCAGAAAATACAACCCATATTACAACCTGAGAAAAAAATTGTCCCGGAGCCTCCATATCCCGAAATGCAGGGCTCTTCCCAGAAATGAAGTCCTGCTCTGCCAAGGGTAATATTGTCCGATACACGGCAGAAGCCTTTATTTTTTTGTCTGTCAACGCCGCATTTTCTCGGGCAAAGCTCACATTTTCCCATAAATCTCAAAACCTGCTTTTTTATAATAATGACACATTTTTTCATCGCACAGCAGCATAGGAATTTTTCCCTTTTTCAGAGAAAAATCTATTGCTGCCATCAGACATTCACGGGCAAGTCCCTTATTCCGGTGCTCTTTTTCCGTAAAAACATCGGCAATTAAGGCAAATTTTTCATTCACAGAGGATACTGAAGCGGAAGAAACAAGTCTTCCGTCTTTTTTTATACCGAAAACCGCCGCATATCCTGAATTTACACCGCGAAGTCTTATAACATACCGTCTTTCATCATCAAATGAAAGTGTATTTTTTCCCGACAACAGCTTATAAAGCTCAAGGATTTCTTTACCTTGTAAAGCCTGAGCCGAACCTCTTTCACCGGTATCTTTCCCGAAAACCATAACTGTTTTTTCAGTACGGGAAAAAAGCGAGGGAAACTCCTCACCGTAAACGAGGAAATACTCATTCCCCGTATCAAAAACAACACTTTTTATCTCACCGCTTTCGTCCTCACCGATAAAAAAGCAATCTGATATATTATCAGAAGACAAAAGAAGTTCGGAAAAAGCCACAGTCCCCTCAGGTGTGGAATTTAAGAGGGAGCTTAAAACATCTTTATCTTTTTTTTCAGCTTTTCTGAATTTAAGCATCGCAGAGTGTCTCCGAAAGTGCCTTTGCAAGCTCGAAACAGGCAACGATATCGCTCTTTTTCAGCATATTTGACTGAGAATGAATGTATCTGCAGGGAGCGCTGATAGCAGCTGCCTTTACACCGAAGCCGCTTTTATGTATGATACCTGAATCGTTTCCGCCGGCAACGGCAGTTTTCACCTGCACCTTTATACCCTTTTCTTCACCGAGCTTGAGAGCCGTTCTGAATACATCCTTATCATAGATAGTAGAGTTATCCATAAAAGAAAGCACGGCACCCTCGCCCTGAACACAGACTCTTGAAGAATCGGCAACACCTGCAATATCAGAGGCAGTAGTGGCTTCAAGGACAATTGAATAGTCAGGACACACTCTGTTTGTCACACAGCCGGCACCGCGAAGTCCTGCTTCCTCCTGAACGGTAAATGCAAAAACGGTGTCATATTTCACACCCTCTTCAATCATTTTAAGCATAATTGCGCAGCCTGTTCTGTCATCCAGAGCCTTTGAAACTACCTTTTCTCCTATCTCCTCATACTCACCGACAAACACGGCAGTATCTCCGGGAAGAACATGAGAAAGAGCATTCTTTTTATCCGAAGCTCCGATATCAATATAGAGCTTATCCTCAGCAAGAAGAGTATTCTTTTCACTTTCACTGCTTAAATGCACGGGCTTGCTGCCGATAACACCGAGAGTGCCGTTTTCAAAGCGAACCTTTCTGCCAGACATAACAGCAGGAAGAATACCGCCTACGGTGTCAAATTTAATAAGTCCGTCATCTGTTACATATGTTGCAATAAAGCCTACCTCGTCCATATGAGCGGCTATCATAACCTTATTTTTTGCTTGTTCTGCGCCTTTTAATTCAACAATGACACTGCCCAGTGCATCTACCGTATAGGGAATATCGCCTAATTTTGAAATAACATATTCTCTTACCTTGTGCTCACGGCCCGAGGTACCGTCTATTTCACAAAGCTCTTTTAACAATGTAAACATCACATTACCTCCTTTGCGGCATTAAAGAGAACAGAAGCTACCGCTTCAACATCTTTTATATCAAGAGTTTCAACAGGTGTATGCATATTTGTAAGGGGGACACTTACAAGTCCTGTTTTTATACCCTTACCTGCAGTCACGGCAACATCGCTGTCGGTCATTGTTCTTGAGCCCATTACCTCAACTGTATAGGGAATTTCATTTTTCTCTGCTGTTTTTATAAGAAAATCTGACATTTCCTTCTGAAGAATAGGGGAAACACATATCATTCCACCGCTTCCCAAGGGTGATGACATTTCGGGAGGAATCCCGGGCGCTCTTCCGAAGGACACGTCCGTAATAAGAGCGAAATCAGGCTGAAGTGCGGTAAATGATGCAATAGCACCGCCCTTTCCCGTTTCCTCACGGGTGGTGAAAACCGCGGTAATCTTATTTTCTGTTCCCTCGTTTTTAAGCCTTTCACAAGCCTTTATAACAGCGGTGCAGCCTGCACAGTTATCCATATATGCCCCCGTAAATCTGCCGCCCAGCAGCTCTTCAACGGGAGAATTATATTCCACTCTGTCTCCCACCGCTACAATTTCAGAAATTTCATCATAAGAAAGGCCACAGTCAATGTAAAGATCTTCAATACCGGGAACTACGGTTTTATTTCCCTTTGCAAGATGGGGAGGTGTGCTTGTAACACAGCCCTTTATTGTCTTTTTGCCCGTCACCTTCACCCTTGAAGCGGCAAGAGTACGATTGTCTACACCGCCTGCTTTTGCAACCTTAAGCATACCCGTGGCCTTATCAATTGCTGTTACAACCATACCGATTTTATCCGCATGGGCACTTAAAACCACATGGGCTTTACCCTCTGATTTCACGGTACAGATAATGTTTCCTAAATTATCTGTAGTTATTGCTTCACTTATGGGTGTCATTATTTCAATTATCGCCTTGTGAGTTTCGCTTTCGGGAATTGCCTCGTAGGAGGACTCGCAAAGCTTTTTAAGAATTGTATAAGTTTCCATTTTTATTCCTCCGATTCAAGTACGGTATCAAGAACAAGTGAAAAGCTGCCGAGAAATTCCCGGAGGAAAATCTCCGCTTCCTCACAGTTCATATCGTGAAGGGATTTTTCCGTTGCTTCCTTTGCCTTGATAAATTCCGTATTTCCGCTTCTTTCCTCAAGCATACACTTAAGAAGTGCAGATATTTTATCTGCCGCCTTTACAAGACGGTAATTTTCATCTGCTTCATCAGGTATAAGATATTCCCTGTAATCATCCCTCATATCCTCGGGAAGCGTATTCAGCAGTGAGCGCTGTGCGGCCTTTTCAATGCTTCCGAAGGCATTTCGTATTTCTTTATTGTGGTACTTAACAGGGGTCGGCATATCTCCTGTTATTATTTCAGGCATATCGTGATACATTCCCGTAAGGGCAATTTTTCCCGTATCATAGCTTTTACCAAGCCTATTGTTGCCTATAACTGCAAGTGCATGTGCAATTGCAGCTACATCAAAACTGTGCTGTGAAAGAGACTCTGCATCCGTATTGCGCATAAGCGACCAGCGGTCTATGTATTTCATTCTTGAAAACAATGCAAAAAAATGACTGCTCATATTACTTCTCCTGTTTATTCTGTATATACTACAATATCACGGCAATAAACCTTTGTCAAACATCTTTTATATATATAATAACCAAAAGAGAAGTCTTAATTTCTAATGTTTGCCGAATTGAAAAAAAGCACTATATTTATTAAAATATATTTATATACTTTACAGGCGGTGATATTTTGAAGTGTCCTAAATGCGAAGCGGAAATTGCCCGTTTTGACCTGAGTCCCAATTGCAAAAAATGCGGAGTACACATAATGTACTACACACAGGAGGAAGACCTGCGCCGCGATGCAAAAAAAACCGAGCTTGAGTTTACATCAGCAAGACTTCTTGTTGCAAAATTAAAGGCGGCATACTTCAAGGGAAAGGCAACAATCCTCCGAATTGTTTTTCTTCTTTTCGGTGTAGCATCCTTACTGCTTCCCCTTTACAATGTAAAGCTCTCCTTCCCCTGGTGGGAATATGAAATTTCAGTAGGTGCGCTGGGAATCTACAATATTATAACAGATTCTCTGTGGACTATGTTCAATGCCTTTTCGGACATCGGCGTGGGAAAGGTGCTGTTTGTGATAACGATTGTATCCCTTGCACTTCTTGTTCTTACTGCACTTTCTCTTGTAGGCTGTTTCGCTGCCTGGATTCTGTCATTTGTAAACATTCAGAAGACCGCGAAAATCGCCGTTGCCTTCGGTATTCCTGCAATTCTCTTCCAGATTGGCGGCACTGTGCTTTCTTTCATTGCCGTAAATCTTTCCGGAGCAATTGAATTTGTCTCAGTAAAGCCCCTTTTCGGAGGTATTCTTACTGTGATTATGATTTCTGCTTTTATCGCTTCAAACATAGCAATCATCACAAATACACCGGAAATTATCCTGAAGGAAGCAGACAGAAGAAGACTCGAAATCAAAGAAAAGCTTAAAAAAGGTGAAATTACCCTTGATGACCTTCCCCTTCCCATAGTTGAAGAAGAGGAAAAAGACGCAGATGAAAAAAACAATAAGAAAAGAGGGAAGAAGAAATGAATCTCTCAGAAAAGAAGCTTAACATAAAAAGCATCATTCTCATTACCGTAATTCTTCCCGTTTTTGTTATTGTCGCTTCAAGTATTGCAATATACATAACGGCGAAATCGGTGCAGCCTCAGGAAACTGCAGATATTTCAGTTCTTTCAAAGGAAGAAGCCGTTATCAAGAGTATCCCGAGAAACGAAGAGGATGCACTCACCCTCCTTACAAAGCTTTTCAGCTCTGCAGTAAAAGGCGGAATTGTAAAATATAACAAGCACACTGATGCAGGCTTTGAAAGCATTGAGTGTGATAACGAGAGTGTTCAGGATTTTCTTACATTTGCAGGCGGCGATATAAGCTCAAAGCTTATGTCCTTCTATGACGATGTCTCCATTAAATACGGCGAAGATGCAAGTGCAATTCTTTCTGTTCTGCCGGGGACCGCACCTTCGGAAATGACCGCTGAAATTTCAGAAGACGATATTCTCACTATGGCACTTACTTACAATACAGTTTTTAACAATATGTATTTCCTTTCCGATGACACAGCTGCATTAAAAATGTTCACAACGGAAAATGCAGGTGTTTTTTCCGTTATAAATGAAAAATTCATCCCCGAGGTTTTTGTTTTCACACTCACTGCAGATACAAAAACGGGAAATATGCTTTCTTTCACAATAGACCGTGCTTATAAATATTCTGCAAACATTTCTTTCAAAAATTCCCTTTCTCCAATAGGCTCTACGCCTCTTGAAATGAAGCTTCATTTTTCGGAGATTTATAATTTCTCTTATGCCGGAATTGAAATTGCGGAAGATATAATGACACTTAATGTGGGAGATTACGATACCCTTACCGTAACACCTTTTGTGGAGGAAAACCTCAGCGCAGATGAATATACTCTCAAATTCTCCTCTTATGATAAATATCTCACCATTGATGAAAACGGACAAATAACAGCAATAAAATACAGCGATAAGCCCATTGCCGTCAGAGTAACTCTCGAATATCTCGGAAAAACCTTCACCGATTCATGCACGGTATATGTTGTAAAGCCCGTTGAAAATATACGCATCAGTGATACTTCACTGACACTGAAAAGCAATGAAACATATGAGCTTTCTGCAGAAATCAGACCCGATGATGCAACTATTAAGAATATCATCTGGATGTCATCTGACGAAGAAATCATCACAGTCAACGAAGCAGGTCTTATTCAGGCAAAGAAAAACGGCACGGCAACCATCAGTGCTATTTCCGAGCAGGGACTCATTGTTGCAAAGTGCACTGTTACGGTAACAGATTAAGGAGGTTAAGTATGGAAAACAAAAATAATGTTAATCTCCCCGAAAAACAGATAAATGTTTACGAAAATTTCAACTATGTAGGTGTCAAAGAGTCTGTCGCCTATGTACTTAATGACGTATCAAACACCTTCAACATCAACTCATTCCAGGAAAGATACATCTGGGACGTAGTAAAGGTTGACTTTACCGTCAATGCCGTTGTAAACATATTCACAAGCGCATGGGACACAATAAACGACATCCTTTTAGGCTCCCTTGTTGACAATACAAGAACAAGACTGGGCAAATTCCGTCCTTACCTTTTAGGTCTTCAGGTGCCCCTTACACTTCTTGGTGCAATTTACTGGTTAATCCCCTTCATCTTCCCCGGCTCGTCAGGAACACATATTCCTAAGCTGATATTCTATTTTGCATTTACAATTATTCAGGAAACAGCATCTACTGCAATGAATCTTGCTAAGGGCGGATATATGTCCACCTCAACCCCGAATCCCAATGAGCGAGTGCGGCTGATAACCCTTGCAGAGCTGTTCTCAGGATATCTCGGCGAAGATATGCCCCGTTATATTTTCGGTGCCCTTTACGACCTTATTGTAAATGAAAAAATAGGAATGAAGCTGTCCACCGCCTTTATGACCTTCGGTGTAGGCTGCAGTGTTGTATCCTCTGCACTTACTCTTTATTACTTCTTCAATTCCAAGGAAAGAGTTCCCCAGTCCCTTGATAGACCGAATATCAAAGAAGGACTCCGCGCCATTGTTACGAACTACCCCGTTCTTCTTATGTGTCTTTCTGATTTCCTTGGCGGCTTCGCTGTCAGCACAAGCGAAAGCAACTACTTTATAGATGTATTCGGCTCTTACTCTCTGATTACTATTGCAAACATCCCCTCTTCCCTTAACGGCAGTATTTCCTACGGCTTTATCCCCTCTTTAAGAAAGAGGTTTTCTTCAAAGGCCTTATGGGTAGGCGCTGATATATACGGAGACATACTGTCTCTCGGATTCTTCCTTTTCGGCTTAGTTAATAAAAATTACACAAAGATGATTCCTATGGTAGTTGCAGTCGGTGTCCGCGAATGGTTCACAAAATGGGCATTCGGCGTAAACAAGGTTATAAACAATGACCTCTGGAATGAGGCTATGGACTTCTGCGAATGGAAAAACGGTTACAGAATGGAGGCCACAACATCTGTTGCAAAGAGCCTTGTTCTGAAAATTCAGAGCTCACTTATGAACTCTATAAGGAGTATTATTCTCAAAAAAATCGGCTATGTTCAGGGTATTAAAATCGGCACACAAAGCGACAAAACAAAATTCTGGCTGTTTGCTTTATGCTCTGCCGTTCCTACAATCTCGGGAGCTCTCGGCATTATTCCTAAATTCTTATGGCCTCTCACAAGAGAAAAGAGAGCGCAGATGTATAAGGATCTTGCTGAAAGAAGAAGCGAGATTGTAAATACAGCAAATGAAAACATATAATATGGGAGACACAAAATGTACGACATTATAATAATCGGCGCCGGCCCTGCAGGACTTACCGCTGCAATATACGGAAGAAGGGCAGAAAAAAGTGTCCTTGTAATAGAAAAAGGAGTTTTCGGTGGTCAGGTTACATTCTCTCCGAAAATTGAAAATTACCCCGGTTTCGGTGAGCTTTCAGGTACAGAGCTTGCTGATAAAATGGTAGAACACGCCATTTCTCTCGGGGCGGAATTTGAAATGGAAACAGTTACAGCCATCCGAGACGGAAAAATAAAGGAAGTTATAACGGAAAACGGTACATTTCAGGGAAAAACCGTAATAATTGCCACAGGAGCTTCCCACAGACATTTAGGTATTGACGGTGAAGAAAAATATCTCGGCAACGGTATTTCATTCTGTGCCGTATGCGACGGTGCTTTCTATGCAGGCCAGGAAGTAACTGTTATCGGCGGTGGAAATTCCGCTTTACAGGAAGCAATTCTTCTCTCCGCAACATCCAAAAAGGTAACTGTAATACAGAATTTACCCACCCTTACGGGAGAAGAAGCTCTGCAGAATGTTCTGCGCAGTAAGGAGAATGTTGAAATCATCTGCTCGTCTGTTGTTTCAGGTTTTCTCGGTGAGGATACGCTTGAGGGAATTACAATAAAAAATACAGATACCGGTATTGATACAACCGTGCCCTGTGACGGATGCTTTGTTGCTATAGGTCTTATTCCCGCAACCGACTTTATTAAGGGAAACATAAATCTTAATTTCTACGGCTATGTAGATGCAACCGAAAACTGCAAAACTAATATTGACGGTATTTTTGTTGCCGGCGACTGCCGCAGCAAGGAAATCAGACAAATAACTACAGCCACATCAGACGGCGCCACAGCCGCCCTCGCTGCAATAAAGTACCTCGGATAAAAAAGTGCTTATATTAAAGTGACCGATGAATTCATTTGAGTTCATCGGTTTTTCTTTTTAGTGTACATAAAAAACTATCATAGAAAAAAAAAGTGTGTACCCCGTAAGAGGTACACACTGTACAAACAAGAAATAACTTATTTGATTGAAACCTTAGCGCCAGCTTCTTCAAGCTTTGCCTTTGCAGCTTCAGCGTCATCCTTGGAGATGCCTTCCTTGAGAGCCTTGGGAGCAGCTTCAACAGCAGCCTTAGCTTCAGCAAGACCGAGACCTGTAAGTTCTCTAACAACCTTGATAACCTTGATCTTTGCAGCTGCATCGAAGGACTCGAGTACAACGTCAAATTCTGTCTTTTCTTCAGCAGCAGCAGCTTCGCCACCAACGGGAGCTGCAACAGCAACTGCAGCAGCAGCGCTTACGCCAAATCTTTCTTCTACTTCTTTAACGAGTTCGCTGAGTTCAAGAACTGAAAGTTCAGCAACAGCGTCAACAATAGCAATAATCTTTTCAGATGCCATTTTAATTTTCCTCCAAAATAAATAAATTTAGTTAATTTTTTAATTTAATTCACAGCAAATTATTCTGCTGCTTCTTCAGCTGCGGGAGCAGCTTCTTCTGCGGGAGCTTCTGCGGGAGCAGCCTCACCGTCTTTGTCAACTATAGCCTGAATTACACGTGCGAAGGAAGCCATAGGAGCCTGGAATGCCATACATACTGTTGCAAGAAGCTGTTCCTTGGAGGGAAGCTTTGCAAGAGAGTCAATCTTTTCAAGGGAGATAAGCTCGCCATCAAGGAAACCTGCCTTGATTTTGAAGTTATCGTTCTTTTCAGCGAACTTTGAAAGGATTCTTGCAGCTGCAACGTAGTCTTCCTTACTTGTAGCAACAGCTGTTGTTCCGTTAAGAACATCATCCATAGCTGCAAGAGCTGTACCGTCAATAGCAAGACGGATAAGAGTGTTTTTTGCTACAGAATACTCAACGCCTGCTTCTCTGAGTTCCTTACGGAGCTTTGTGTCGTCAGCAACGGAAATACCCTTATAATCAACAACAACACCTGCAACAGCACCGTCGAACTTCTCTTTAAGAGCAGCAACCTGAGCCTTCTTTTCTTCTAAAACCTTTACGCTTGGCAAATTGTTTCACCTGCCTTATGAAATTAATAAATATAGCCCTTCCGCCATAATCCGCGAAAGGGCATAAAAACATCAGTTTCTATATCCATTCCTCGGCAGGCGGTAAAACTTACGCAAATTAATGCACCTGCTGTCTTAAGAACAGCAACAAAGGTATAATATCACAAGATAAAGCCTTTGTCAATATATTTTTTTTAATTATTCAGCACTTACAAGAACCTTGTTGGGGTTGATCTTGATGCCTACGCCCATTGTTGATGTAACAACACAGGAACGGATGTACTGACCCTTTGCAGCAGCGGGCTTAGCCTTAACGATAGCGTCAAGAAGGGTTGCATAGTTCTCATAGAGCTTTTCTGCACCGAAGGAAGCCTTACCGATGGGGCAGTGGATGATGTTTGTCTTATCAAGTCTGTACTCAATCTTACCAGCCTTAGCTTCATTAACAGCCTTAGCAACGTCAGGAGTAACAGTACCGGCCTTGGGAGAGGGCATAAGTCCGCGAGGACCGAGAACCTTACCGAGACGGCCTACAAGACCCATCATGTTGGGAGCAGCGATACATACGTCGAAATCCATAAAGCCTTCGCCCTGAATCTTAGCAACGAGCTCTTCTGCACCAACGATTTCTGCGCCTGCTTCTTCAGCAGCCTTAGCTTCGTCGCCCTTTGCGAATACGCAAACTCTTACGCTCTTACCTGTACCGTTGGGAAGAACAACAGCGCCTCTGACCTGCTGGTCAGCGTGACGTGAGTCAACACCGAGACGTACGTGTACTTCTACTGTTTCGTCAAACTTTGCCTTTGCAGTTTCAATTGCAAGTGCGAGCGCATCATTTGCTTCATAGAGCTTTGTTCTGTCTACGAGCTTTGCGCTTTCAATATACTTCTTACCGTGTTTCATATTTCTCTACCTCCGCCGATCAATCAACAACAGTAACGCCCATGCTGCGAGCTGTACCAGCTATCATGCTCATAGCAGCTTCTACGTCAGCAGCGTTAAGGTCGGGCATCTTCTGCTCTGCGATTTTTCTGACCTGCTCCTTTGTAAGGGAAGCAACCTTTGTCTTGTTGGGGACACCGGAACCGCTTTCAATACCGGCAGCCTTCTTAATAAGAACTGCAGCGGGGGGAGTCTTTGTGATGAATGTGAATGAACGGTCAGCGTAAACTGTGATAACAACGGGGATAATAAGACCCATGTCATTCTTTGTTCTTTCATTGAATTCCTTTGTAAACTGCATGATGTTTACACCGTGCTGACCAAGAGCGGGACCTACAGGGGGAGAGGGAGTTGCCTTACCTGCAGGGATCTGAAGCTTAATAAAGCCTGTAACTTTCTGTGCCATAATTGCACCTCCATAAAAAATGTGGTAGTGGCGGTGTGTAATATTCACACCTCCCACAGCATCCCGAGGGATACTATAACAAGACCGCATAGGGTCCGATTACCAAAAAAATAAATTAAAGTTTCTTGACCTGATCTGCGGGGAATTCCATTGCAGCCATACGGCCCATATGGAAATAGCGGATCTTTACGGTGCTGTTTACGGTATCAATACTTTCAACTTCACCGATGGTGCCGTCAAATGCACCGCCGACAACGATTACTTCTTCGCCTTCCTCGAGGTCTATCTGGAACTTAACGGGAGCTGCGGGATTTTCACCGTTTTCACCGTCTTCATTTACGTAGTCCTCTATGTGGAACTGCTTTACTTCATCGTCTGTAAGGGGAATGGGCTTTCCGTCAGGACCGAGGAAACGTCTGAATCCTCTTATTCCGCGGATAAGGTGCCATGCTTCATTTGAAATCTTAACACCTTCATTGGGAACATCAAAACGTGCGAGCTTAACGAACACATAGTTAGTATAAAGAAGATTTCTGACTTCTTCAATCTCGTATTCTTCTTCATCTTCCTTTTCGGGTTCTTCGGGCTCAAGAACGTATTCGTCCTTTGTGTATTCGTCTTCCTTGAAAATAAATACATTCTGGGACTGCTTTGCTGCTGTTCTCTTCTTCTTTGCCTTTTTCTTCATCTTTACCTCATAGGGTAAACATGCGGCAAGAATCTGATCACGCATATCACGGTTATTTGCAACAGTAATGATATTGTCGCAAACCTTTTTGTCGTAGCCTGTAGCGGTCTCAACCGCAAACCACTTATAATCTTTAGGTTGTCTGTCCATCGTAAAACCTCCTGAGGAAACTGCCTGCGGATCAGGCTGCTGTAGTTTCTTCTTCAGAAACTGATTCAGCTGTTGTTTCTTCTTCGGTGGTTCCCTCATCGGTAGTGGTTTCTGCTGTTGTCTTCTCATCTGCAGTGGTTTTTTCTGCAGCTGTGGTTGTTTCACCTGCTGTGGTTGTTTCATCACTTGTTGTGGTTTCGATAGCGAACTGCTCACCGAGAGCCACTGCTGCTTCCTTACCGAGATCGAAAACCTCTGTAAGAACCCAGTCAACTGCGAAAACAGCGACTGCAACAACTGCGATAGTTGCAAGAACTACACCCGCATTTCTGAGGACCTGCTTACCTGTGGGCCATGTGACCTTTTTACAGGTACCGACAAAATCCTTACAGAACTTCTTGACAGCTGCTGTACCACGGGTTACAACTGTGCCTTCCTTCTTAGGCTTGCTCTGCTTGATTCTCTCTTTTTTAGCCTTTTCGGCAGCCTTGAGAGCTTCCTTTTCAGCCTTGAGAGCCTCTTTGTCGATATTCTTATCAGCCATAGTAATTTCTTCCTTTCTAAAGCATAACGATACGAGCGCTCCCAAAAGGAACACTCTGAAACGTCGCCTTATATTACTTGGTTTCTCTGTGGAGAGTGTGCTTTCTGCAGAATCTGCAGTACTTGTTCATCTCCAGACGGTCGGGTGAATTCTTCTTGTTTTTCATTGTGTTGTAATTGCGCTGCTTGCATTCTGTACAAGCAAGAGTGATTTTTACTCTCATAACGGCACCTCCATTTAATGTTAGCCTCCCTCTGACGACGGGAATTCAGCCGTCTTTTTTCAGGGCAAAAAAAAGAACCCTTTCAGAGGTATAACTAATATACCACAAGGGTTCTTGCAAGTCAAGTATTTTTTTTGCACAATTATGAAGGCACAAAAGCCGATACTTTTATTTAAACATATTAACAATATATGGGCTTTCAGTTTTCTGCGGCCTGCTTTTTAAGAAGTCTCTGCTGTCTGGCTTTAAATGATATAAGCTCCTTCATCTGCTGGTCGGGGGTTACATAGTCACCGATTGTCAGAAGCTTTTTATTATAAAGACCTCTGAAGCTGCTTCCGCCGGTAGCAAGAATTTTATTCTTCTTTGCAAACTGGAAAAGCACCTCTATATCCTTTTCGTCTGCCGAGGGATGCCATACCTCGATACCGTCAAGACCTGCCTTAATGAAGCGTTCCGCAACAGACAGTGCTTCCTCAACCGTACCATATCTGATAGGATGAGCAAGTATTGCCACACCGTTAGCCATATGTATCGCATCTATTACCTCTTCAACGCTCTTATACTTCGGCTGAACAAGTATATTTTTCTCACTTTCGGGAGTAAAAAGCTCCTTATAGACATCACCGTAAAATGAATCGGCAGCGCCCACTTCCATAAGCGCATGCATAAAGTGCTGTGTAAACAGGGCAGTTGCACCCGTTGCACATCTTTTAATCAGCTCGGGGGTTACAGGATACTGCTTTGCAAGCTTGAGACACATCATAGTGGTAGCTCTGCCTCTGACAAGAGAATTATGCTTACAAAGTCCCTCAAGGCGGGCAGGCTGCTCGGGAAGATAACACAGTATGTGCATACACTTGCCAGTCACCTCATCAAAAGCCGAAAGCTCTACGCCGGGAATAACTCCGACACCGTTTCTCTCACCAACAATTTTTGCCCTTTCAATGCCCGCAATGGTATCATGATCGGTAACTGCAATTTTTTCAATTCCCTTGCTTTTAGCAAGAGCAATAATCTCCTCGATACCCATTGAACCGTTGGACAGTCGGGTATGACAATGCAAATCTGCGCTCAAATAATAACCCCCTTGAATATTTCTCCACAAAAAATCCGATTATTTTTCACAAAAAACAAACAATTCTATATAAAATGTTACAAAAAACGGAACTTTTGCGAAAAAACAGACTATTTTGGCTAAGTATATACCATAATTATATACCTTTTCCTCTTTCATTTCAAGAGTTTTTGTGTTATTATGTCATTAAAGATATTAATTGAGGTGTGATTTTTATGAATAGAATACTCCTGGGACTTTCGGGAGGAGTAGACTCGGCAGTCTGTGCAGCTCTTCTTCTTGAGCAGGGCTTTGATGTAACCGCCTGTTTTCTGATGCTGACGGAAAACTCCCGAGAAGACAGTGAGGAAGCAAGAAACGCCGGAGCTATCGCACAGCATCTCGGGATAAAGCTCATAAAAGCCGATTACAGAGACCACTTCAGAAAATATGTGTCCGATTATTTTATATCCGAATACCTTTCGGGAAAAACTCCCAACCCTTGTATAAGATGTAACCCCACGGTAAAAATTTTCTCACTGCAGGAGGAAGCAAAAAAGCTTGGCATAAAAAAAACCGCAACAGGTCACTATGCATTAACACAATACAGCGAAGAATATAATGCAACCGTACTAAAAAGAGCTCCCTCAAAAAAGGATCAGAGCTATTTTCTCGGACGACTTTCCCCTTCTCAGATTGAAAAGCTGATTTTTCCGCTGGGAGCATTTAATTCAAAGGAGGAAGTCAGAGAATATGCCGAAAAGCTCTCTCTTCCCAATGCAAAAAAATCCGACAGTCAGGAAATTTGCTTTATCCCCGACAACAATTATCAGAAATACATCTGTGAGCATTCCGACTTCAGAGCAGAAAAAGGAAGCTTTCTTGACAATAACGGCAAAATCATCGGAACCCATTCAGGGATAATCAATTATACTGTTGGCCAGCGCAAGGGCTTGGGCGCATTTGGTGAGCCGAGATACGTAAAAAGCATAAATGCAAAAGATAACACAATAACACTTTGCAAGGCAGATGAACGATCGGAAAAATTTTTAAGAGCAAACGACATTTCATGGGCAGTAAAACAACCTCCCGTTTCCCCCTTCACTGCAGACATAAAAATCAGGAGCACCGCAAAAGCCGAAACAGCAGACATAAAAATCGAAAACGGTATTCTTTCGGCTGAATTCAGAAATCCTGTTCTTGCACCTACACCGGGGCAGTCAGCAGTTATTTATCGCGATGAAATTGTTCTGGGAATTGCGACCATAATATAATATGTATATAATATATTACAATTGCTTTACAAATATTGACTTTCATTATTTGTTTACCTATAATGACTTTACTGTTTTTGTAAAATCAGACAAAAAGGAGTATCTGAAAAAATGAAAAAAAGAAATCTGAAGATTCTTTTCGTTGTTGCTGTTTCTTTATTAACTCTTATGATATGTACATTTTCTTCAAATGCCGCAGTTCTCGGTGATGTTGACGGAGATGACAACATCGTTACAGCCTCAGATGCGAGAATTATTCTTCGCGCCTCAGTAGGTCTTGAGAATTTCACCTCGGAACAGAAAAAATTAGCCGACATCAATGAAGACGGCAATATTTCTGCAGAGGATGCCAGAACCGCTCTCAGAATCAGCGTCAGCCTTGAAGATACACTGCACTTTTATAAGAAAAAAACGGTTACCGCTGCAACCTGCACAGAAAAGGGCTTAATAAAGGCAACCTGCACCGAGTGCGATGATGTTTATGAAAAGGAAGTTGACGCTCTCGGTCATGATTTTGATGTTGAGGTTATTAAGGCTGTTTCCTGCAAGACAGACGGACTTGAGAAGCGCACCTGCACAAGAAAGGGCTGCGGTCTTGTTGAAGAAAAGGTTATAAAGAAGCTGAAGCACTCTCCCGACAGATCTGCCGCAACCTGCACAAAGGATAAAGTCTGCACAGTCGGAAATCATGTAATGGAAAAAAAGCTTGGTCACACAACCGATTGGGGCATTTGCGGCAATTGCAATAAGTTCGCAACCACAAAATATAAAGACCAGGCAAAAACAATAAAAACCAAATTCACAGAAGCTGAAAAAGCATTCAACAAGGCATATAAAGTAAACAATTACAACATTATGCTTGCACAGGGTCCCTCATGGGCAGTTCCCGACAACACAAAGAAGGCAAAGCCAAACTATGTTAAGGCAAAGGCAGCTTATGAAGCGGCACTTGCAGCCTGTGGCGACACACCTGAGTTTGCAGCAATCAAGGTCCTTCTTCAGAAGAATATTGACAATATCACCAGCGTCCTCGCACAGGTTGATATTATTCTCAAAGAGCCCTTTGTTGATATAAGAAACTATGAAACACTTATCTGGCCTCTTGAAGAAATCAACGACTTCAACAGTGACAGTATAACAGCAACAAACAAAAAATTGTCAGCTGAAATAAAATGGTAACAGGAAAAGGTATTGCATAATATGTGCAATACCTTTTTTATAGCAAAAAAAGGGACCGCAACACTGCGGTCCCTGATCTTTTTATTCGCCAAGATATGCTTTTTTTACTTCTTCATTATTAAGAAGATCAATACCCTTGCCTGACACGGTAATGTCGCCTGTTTCAAGAACATAAGCCCTGTCAGATATTGAAAGCGCCTTCTTTGCATTCTGCTCAACAAGAAGAATGGTCATACCCTGATTGTGACATTCTTTGATAATATCAAAAACCTGATCAACAAGAAGAGGTGAAAGACCCATTGAAGGCTCGTCCAGCATAAGAAGCTTGGGATGGCTCATCATAGCTCTGCCCATTGCAAGCATCTGCTGTTCACCGCCTGAAAGAGTACCTGCAATCTGATTCTTTCTTTCACCGAGGCGCGGGAAGCGCGTGCAAATATCTTCAATATCTTCCTTTATCTTCTTTTTATCCTTCTGTGTATATGCACCCATAACAAGGTTTTCATAAACAGTCAGCTCCTGGAAAACACGTCTTCCTTCGGGAACCTGGCTCATACCCATGGAAACGAGCTTGTGTCCGGGAATTTTATTGATAACCCTTCCGTCATAGGTAACGGTACCGTCTTTAATGGGAATAAGCCCCATAATACTCTGCATAGTTGTGGTTTTACCTGCACCGTTGGCACCGATAAGAGATACTATTTCACCCTCGTTAACCTCAAAGCTGATACCCTTCAAGGCTCTGATAACACCATAGTTTACCTGCAGATTTTTTACTTCAAGTAATGCCATCTTATTCCCTCCTTATTCACCGATATATGCCTTGATAACCTCGGGGGCATTAAGGGCTTCCTGAGCTGTACCCTGTGCAAGAACCGTACCGAAGTTAAGAACGGTAACCTCGTCACAAAGACCTGATACAAACTTCATATCGTGTTCAATAAGAAGAATGGTCATATCAAAATCATCACGGATTTTTCTGACAATTCTCATAAGATCCTCTGTTTCGTGGGGATTCATACCTGCAGCAGGCTCGTCAAGAAGAAGAAGTGTGGGATTTGTAGCAAGAGCACGGGCAATTTCGAGCTTTCTCTGCTTACCGTAAGGAAGATTGCAGGCAAGATTGTTTCTCTCGTCCTCAAGATCAACAATGCGGAGAATTTCCTTTGCTCTTTCACGCATCTTTTCTTCAGTTTTATAATGAGCAGGAAGTCTTAAAAGACTTATAAAGGGATTACACTTGAATTCCTTCTGATTATGAAGACCTACAAGAACGTTTCTTATAACGCTCATATTATTAAAAAGTCTTATATTCTGGAAGGTACGGGCAATGCCCTTACGGTTAATCTGCTCCTGGCTCTTACCCTTGAGCTCTTCACCGTTAAGATAAAATGTACCGGTTGTGGGCTGATAAACACCTGTAAGAAGATTAAACACGGTGGTCTTTCCTGCACCGTTAGGACCTACAAGTCCGTAAAGCTGCTTTTTCTTTATTTCAAGATTTACATTCTGAACAGCCTTAAGTCCGCCGAAGGAAATACCGAGATCTTCGGTTTTAAGAACAATATCTGCCATCTCAGTTACCTCCCTTTTTAGGCTTGTCGGGTGTATATTCATTACCCTGCTGAATATCTGTGGATAACACTTCATCCATAGCAATCTTAGTAGGAATCTTGTCCCACTGTGCCTCATCATTGAGGATATCACCGGGCTTGCGATTCTTTGCGGTAAGACCTGCAATAAACGCCTTAATCGAAAGCTTTTCCTTTAAGGGAGCAAGCTTCGGAGCATTGTTGAATATAACAATACCGATAAGAATAAGTGCATAGATAAGGAATTTAAGAGCTGCAAGATCGCCGGGCAGCTTTCTCTGAAGCTCGTAGTTTATATATGTTATAAGTGTTGCTGCAATAATGGAGCCGTTTATTGAGCCCATACCGCCCAGAACCACCATAACAAGAATTTCAATGGAATAGTTATATGAGAAGAAGGTATACATAACGGGAGTTGTATAATGTCCGTAGAATACACCTGCAATACCTGCAAAGAAAGCAGCAATAACGAACACAAAAAGCTTATAGTAGGTAACATTGATACCCATAGCCTTAGCAGCAATTTCGTTATCGCGAATAGATGTAATTGCTCTGCCATGCTTACTTCTTACAAGATTCTGCACAAGGAAAAGAACAACAAGCACAGTGATGAATACAATTATAAAAAGAGGGAAATCCTTCTTATTGAACTTAACTGCATTTGTTGAAAGTCCCATTGCTTTTCCGAACCAGGGAAGATTCTTGAAGACAGTTCTTACAATCTCACCGAAGGCTAACGTCACGATAGCAAGGTAGTCACCCTTGAGACGAAGTGCGGGAAGTCCTACAAGGAAGCCGAAGAAGGCTGCAAGAAGACCGCCGCAAAGCATACTGATAAGAAGACAGATAACCTTGCTTTCTATGACCTCGGAAAGCTGCATTGAAATAAATGTACCGAGATATGCACCCACACACATAAAGCCTGCATGTCCGAGAGAAAGCTCTCCCAGGAAGCCTACAACAAGATTAAGGGAAACAGCAAGAATTATACTGTAGCCTATCTGAACAAAAAGGTTCATAAAGGAAGCCTTGAGATTACCTGTGGCATTGAGTGCCGTAAGAAACACAAGAACTGCTGTAACAGCAATGTAATTTATGCAGTTTTTAAGCTTGAAATCATCAGATTTTAATATAGACTTTATCATAAATTACACCTTCTCTCTTCTCTTCTTACCAAGAAGACCAATGGGTCTTACAAGAAGAATAACAATAAGCAGACCGAATTCAACAGCAGTTGTATAGGGTGCGAGCACGGGAACACTTAAGCATATTTTTTCAATAACACCTAAAAGCACACCGCCTATCATAGCACCGGGGATTGATCCGATACCGCCGATAACAGCTGCAGTAAAGGCCTTTATACCGGGCATTGAACCGAGGGTAGGTTCAACTGAGGGAATCTGCATAAGATAGAAAAGGCTGGCTGCCGCTGCAAGGGCAGAACCGATAGCAAATGTTATTGAAATAATCTTATTGACATTGATACCCATAAGCATTGCGGCACCCTTGTCCTCAGAAACCGCAACCATAGCACGTCCCGTTCTTGTTTTCTTAACAAAAACAGTAAGACCTGCCATAATAACAGCACCGATAACGAGTGTAACAATTGAATTAACGCTGATCTTAGCACCTAAAAGCTCAACTGTTCCGAGAGATGAAATGGTAACCTGCTTGGGAGCAGCACCGAACACAAGCTGTGCAATACTCTGCAAAAGATAGCTGACACCGATAGCCGTAATGAGAACAGCAAGAGGTGATGCACCTCTTAAGGGCTTATATGCAAACTTCTCAACAAGCACACCCATAGCAACACATATCAGAACAGATAAACCGATAGCAAGAGCAATGTGTCCCTGCCCCATAAGCATTACAAAAACAGCATAAGCACCGACCATAATAATGTCACCATGTGCAAAGTTCAGCATCTTGGCAATACCGTAAACCATGGTGTAGCCAAGAGCAATAAGAGCATATATAGCACCGAGACTGAGCCCGTCAAATAAAATACTCATAATTAAAATTTCTCCTTTTCCGGGGAGTTTTTTTGTCTTAAACGGATATGAAATGAAAAAACGGCAGAAATTTTACCGCCGAAAATAAGTCCCTAAAGGCGGGTATATGCCCGAAGGGAAATCCCTCAGGCATATACAAATTTTTTAACTTAATCAGTTAAGCTCAACGATGATGGGCTCCTTAACGCAAGCACCTGATACATCCCATACCATGCCGCCTGTAACTCCGTCATAAGAGAAATCAGCAGATGTGAATGTAGCTGTAAGTGCCTTACCGAGTTCAGCGGGATCAACCTTTACGTTGTCAACACCAAGCTTCTTCATTGCTTCAAAGATAGCATAAACTGCATCGTAACCGTCAGCTGCAAACTGGTCGGGCTTTGCGCCGTACTTTGCTTCATAAGCTGTAACGAAAGCTGAAACTTTTTCGTCCTTGCTGTTTACATCGAAGGGAGTAAGGTAGCTGATCTTGTTTGTAACTGTGTCATCAATCTGAGAAGCAACACCGTCAAGACCGTCGCAACCGAAAAGGAATGCATCGCAACCCTTAGCTACACAAGCCTTTGCAATAAGACCTGCTTCTGTGTAGTAGATGGGAAGGAAGATAACATCGCAATCCTTAAGAGCTTCAACCTGAGTTGAGAAGTCTCTGTTGTTTTCAGCATCGAAAGACTGTTCAATGTATGAAACACCGAGTTCATTCATCTTTGTCTTGAATGCTTCATAGATACCTGAGGAATAAGCATCGGATGAATCGTAGATAGCACCGATATTCTTGTATTCCTTAGCGAGCTTTTCAGCAGACATAATTCCGTTGTCGGGATCACCGAAGCAAACTCTGAAGCAGTTGTTGCTTGCGTTGATTACATTGTCTGCGGAAGCTGAGGGAGTAAGAGCGAAAACACCGTCTTCATCTGCTCTTGTAGCAAAGGATTCAGCGGAACCGGATGTTACGGAACCGAGAGAAGCCTGCATACCTGCTTCAAAAAGAGCATCATAGCCTGTGGATGCGTCAGCCGCTGTTGCCTTGTCATCCTTCATATCAAGCTTGAAGTTTACGCCGTTAAGACCGCCTGCTGCATTGATTTCTTCAATAGCAAGCTGAGCGCCCTGCTGTACGGAAATACCGTAAGAAGCTGCGTCACCTGTAAGGGGTCCTGTTGCACCGATAACATATTCGGTGTTGTCAGCAGTATAGTCGCCTTCCTTTGAAAGGTCATAATCTGCCTTAACAGCTGCTGCTGTTGTTTCTTCATCGCCTGCTGCTGTTTCTTCGCCGCCTGCGAGAGTTGTCTCATCACCTGCTGCTGTTGTTTCCTCTGTGCCTGTTGTGCCGCCGCAAGCAGCAAAGCAGCAAAGAACCATAGCAAGGCTGAGAATGAGAGCCATTACTTTTGTGAACTTTTTCATTTTCATTTTCCTCCGTTCGGATTTGTCGCAATATAAAATCTATATTGCTGTAACGTTAGAATAATATTACAATAAGGCGTAAAAGTCAATTCCTTATCCCAATTATATCAATTAAGGTTTTTGAACTTTTTGATTAATATAACTAATTACACTTCTTGCGGTTGACAAGCAAACCCAGACACAGATATAATTGATATATCAGCTTAAAGAAATTGTAAGGAGACAAAGAGTATGTCTGCAAAGATTATTGACGGAAAAAAGATATCGGAAGAGTTCCGACTTTCTATATCCGAAACGGTAAAAAACAGAGAAGAAGGCACACGCGCACCCGGTCTTGCTGTTATTATTGTAGGAAATAACCCAGCATCAAGAATATATGTAAACAACAAGAAAAAGGCTTGTGAAATCTGCGGATTCAATTCCTACGAATATGCCCTCAGCGAGGATGCCGAAGAAAGAGAGCTTCTTGAGCTTATCGAAAAGCTGAATCGTGACGATAATATTGACGGTATTCTCTGTCAGCTTCCCCTCCCTGCTCATATGGATGAAAACAAGGTAATTGATGCCATCAGTCCCGAAAAGGATGTTGACGGTTTTTCACCGGTAAATACGGGAAATCTGCTTTCGGGAAAGCCCTGCTTTGCTCCCTGCACACCTGCAGGTGTTGTGGAAATGCTGAAGCACGAGGGAGTTGAAATTGCAGGAAAGCACTGCGTTATTGTTGGCAGAAGCAACATCGTAGGAAAGCCTGCCGCACTTCTGATGCTGGCAGAAAATGCAACTGTTACGGTTTGTCATTCAAAAACAAAAAATCTCAAGGAAGAGGTAAAGCGTGCAGATATTGTTATTGCGGCTATCGGCAAAGCAAACTTTATTACGGCAGATATGATAAAGAATGGTGCCGTTGTTGTGGATGTCGGAATTAACCGTCTTGAAAGCGGTAAGGTTACGGGCGATGTTGATTTTGAAGCGGTAAAGGAAAAGGCATCATATATAACTCCCGTTCCCGGTGGTGTAGGTCCTATGACGATTACAATGCTTATGAAAAACACTCTTGAAAGCTGGCAAAAAAGATAATCCGAAAAAATGCTGTAATAAAAAATACCCGGGAGGAAAAATCCTTCCGGAAAAAAAATTATCAGGGAGACAGAATCAACTGTCTCCCTGATTTTTACATTAAAACTTACCCTGAATATTGTCGTAATAGAAATCAAAGAAGCCTTTGGGACCAAACACAAGGTATGTAAGGTCATTAAGTCCCTTAAGACCTGCATTGAGAGCCTTATCCATAAATCCGGGCTCAGCTTCTGCCTCATAAACACCGATTTCAACAAGCTTTGCATCAACCTCTGCAAGAATTGCATCATCCTTTGCGGGATCGTTCACAGTGTTAGCTGCCATCTTGTCTGCCTTAGCAAATACTGCCTTAACATCAGAAGTGGGAACATAACCTGTTTCGTCGCAATATCTCTGAAGATCTTCCTTATTCCACTTGAGGGGTTTAAGGTTTCTTGCACCGTTAAACTGAGGATAGTAGTATTCACCCTCGGGATCAGCACAGCTGTCAACGTCTGTTATGTGACCTGTTGCAAGATTAAGTGCAAGAGAAAGAGCTGTGTTGTTATATTCAAGCTCGTGCTTCTGACCGTAGAAGTACCATGAGGTCTCTCTGTAGGGATTAGTAGAAATATCAATTGAACCGTCAGGAGAAAGAATTCTGCCTTCGGTATCTGTGAACTTCTGGTTATAAGCTACGTAGGATGTGCCGGGAGCTGTTGAGTCAATATTGATAATTTCGTCAGAGTTTGTGATGGGACCCTGCTCCATAAATCCGAAGAGGCTGTAGTCAGCAGTACATGCACCGAAGGGAAGACCGTAGCCTGCAATAAAGGAGAAGCTTACACCTTCATCCTGAAGAGCGGGAATAGTCTCTGTGTGAAGTCTTGCCTTTGCCTTATAGAAATCATCAACTTCTTTTCTTACAACATCGGAAGAAATAAAGCCTGTTGCCATTACTTCATCATATCTTGCAAGGGGAGC
This sequence comes from Acutalibacteraceae bacterium, assembly GCA_045652065.1. GTDB lineage: Bacteria > Bacillota > Clostridia > Oscillospirales > Acutalibacteraceae > RUG806. The sequence continues at coordinate 51,484 of JAZRTO010000027.1, read as the reverse complement.
CATATTTGCAAGTGAGGGAGTAGCTCCGAAAAGATCTGTTGCAAGACCTCTTAAAGCCATATCGATGAAATCACGGAGAACCTGATAGGGGAAGAGACGAAGAGCAATGTTTACAACATAGCCCCAGGGCTCGCCTACGAGATCTGCAATAAGACCGTTATAGAAAAGATCCTGTGACTGAGGCTCGCAGTAGTTCTGAGTAAGCATATCAGCAATGATTTCTGTACCGTCCCATGCACCTACGATACCGACAACTCTCTTTACGTGGCTTGATTCTCTTGTGGGATATGCATCAAGATAAGCAGTTGTAACGGAAGCACCCATACTCATGGGAACAAGAATAACTTCTTCTGCACCAACTGTATTTGTATCAAGAATTGTTTTGATAAAGTCGTGAAGACCTTCAACATTCTTTGAAGTGTAGGAGAAAGCGCTGTAGTTGTAAACATAAAGATATTCTTCATATCTGTCGCCGAACTTTTCCTTTGCGATGTCTTCACAAGGAATAGCAGAGAAGAAGCGTTCTCTTGCTTCACTTCTGAGCTTACCGTCTTCACCCTCTGCCCAAGGATACTCAGCAACAGACATAGCATATCTGGGAGTAACAACTCTGGGATGGGGATTACCATTTTCGTCAACAAGGTTGAACTTGAAAAGGTTGCTGACAATAGTCTTTACATCTTCTTCCTTGATGCTGCAGTTTCTTGTAAATGCAGACATAAGAAGATCAAGAACAACATTGACAATTGCACCGATTGTTTCCATATCAGAGAATGCCTCATCAAAAGCATTGAAAAGGTTCCATCTTGTCTGATACTCACCCTTTGCAATAAGGTCAGCATAAACATCATAATCCTGAAGTCTGTCGCCGTATTTGTCAACATAGCTCTGATCAAAGCGGTATGAAAAGCTCTGACCGATACCTGTTACGAAAACGATGAGTGCGTTTTCATTGTCAGCGAAGGCACTTTCAAGACCGGTTGCAGTCTTTACTGTAGGCTGTGCACTTGTTTCAGCAGCAGAAACGGGCACTATTGCAACAGTTAAAAGCATAGCAAAAGAAAGCACTAAAGCAATAATTTTCTTCATTTCTTTTTCCCTCCGGATATTTTTTCTAATATATACTACCATTTTTTATTTTCCTTTGCAATTATGTTTTTGATTTTCGGCTTTTTGCACAAATCCCACTCTTTGTTTCTCAGCATTATGCCGATTAAGCACTATATCACCTATTAATGTATTGAATTTTTAAAGAAATGAGAGTAAAATAATGGCACAAAAACAATACGGAGGATTACACTATGAATGTACTTGTAGCAATATTCCAGCTTGTAATGGCATTTTTCTTTGCCATTCCTCAGATTCTTGCTCCCATCCCCGCAAACATCTTTGAAGCATCATACTTTGAAGAATGGTCTGCAGAGCAGGAATACACAGAAGACTATGCAGTAGTTATTGAAAAAGAAGCAGATAAGGATTTTGTTATCCTTAACCTTGCCGATATTCAGATTTCGGACGATGAAAACTATTATCCCGAATATGAGTACGCAAAGGCAATGATAAATAAGCTTGTTGAAGAACAGAAGCCCGACCTTATTACCCTTACCGGTGACAATGCATGGGACACAGTTGCTTATGTAACACTTGTTAATTTCGTTGATTCTCTCGGTATTCCCTGGGCTCCCGTAATGGGCAACCACGACGGTCAGGGTTGCATCAGCGAATTCTGGTGCGGATATCTTTTCGATGAGGCTGAAAACTGTCTCTGGAAATTCGGTCCCAAGGATATGGGCTACGGAAACTACATCATCAATATTGAAGAAAACGGCGAAGTTATCCACACTCTTTTTATGATGGATACACACGATGACGGCGAATGGACCGTTGATGGTCAGACTGTCAGCGGCTATGATCACCTCTGGGATAATCAGATTGAATGGTACGAATGGGCTGTAAAAGGCATTGAAGCAAAAGCAGGAAAGCCTGTTGAAAGCTCCGTTTTCATCCACATTCCCGTATTTGAAGTAAGAGAAGTATGGAATGAGTACTATGAAGGTCACTACTGTGCTTCCTGCGATGATTTATTCACAGCAGCTCAGCTGAAAAACGGCAAATGCCCCGCTTGTGCAGGTGAGGTTACTCTTACTCACAACAAGGAAGGTAACTTATGGACAGGTGAATATGCCGACAAAGCAACAGGCATTATCCACGAAACACCCTGCCCCGGTGCAGTAAACAACCACTTTACGGATAAGATGCTTGAGCTCGGAAGCACAAAGAATGTTATGTTCGGTCACGACCACGTATGCAATGCTTCAATCAACTATGAAGGAATTCAGCTGACCTACAGCCTCAAGCTCGGCTACGGCTGTTACTATGAAGACGGTCTTATGGGCGGAACAACACTTACCATCAATTCAGACGGTAATGCACAGTACGCACATCACTTCTGCGGCTAATACGTAAATTTCAACCGTATGATATAACACAAAAATTTCAGCTCCTGTACCAAGGCGGTACGGGAGCTGTTTTTTTATTGTGCATTTATTTTATCATATCAATAATGCTTTGGAGAGTCCGGGCATCTACCATACCTGCACGGTTATAGCGGATATTGCCGTCACGATCTATTGCAATTGTACGGGGAATTCCGGAAATACCGTAGGTCATAGCAGCATTATATTCAAGGTCGTAATATGTGGGGAAGGTGTAGCCTTTATCGGATATAAATTTTTCACCGTTTCCGATGCCGTCATCGGTGTTTATTATAAGAAACTGAATTTCATCGCCGTATTCTTTAAAAGCTGCTTCAAAATCGGGCATTTCCTGAACACAGTAACCGCACCAGGTTGCCCAGAAATTAAGAATCATAGGCTTACCCTCAAAGTCCGACAGCATAAAATCTGCACCTGTGTTATCAAAAAGCCGAACATCCGCATATTTCTGATATTGCACCGTATCGGAAATACTTCCCTGCTCTGCCGCCGTTGTTGTTTCCGCCGCTTTATCTACTAGGGTTGGATAGACTGCCGCCGCAAGAGCGATAATTGCAACAAGAACAAAAATTGTAATAATAAGTGATTTGTTTTTCATATATACTCTCCTTTAACTGAGAATTGTAAGAAATCTGTTCATAAGTCCCGTCATCATAAGAATACCTATAATGACAAGGAAAATTCCGCAGACGATGTTAATTACCTTGTAGTTCTTCTTTATAAAGGTAAATGCTCCCTTGAGCTTATCAATCAACACCGCACTTAAAAGGAAGGGCACACCGAGTCCGAGAGAATAAAGAAGAAGCATTATAACACCCTTCATAACATTTCCCTCACTTGACGCAAGTGCCAATGCAGAGCCTAAAAATGCACCGACACAGGGTGTCCAGCCTACCGAAAACACAACACCGAACAAAAAGGCTGAGAAAAATCCCATTTCGGTTTTTACTTTTCGACTTTTAGAGCCTGAAAAAATTTTCAGCTTAAAAACCCCGATGTAATTAAGACCGAATACGATAACTATAAGTCCGAGAATTATATTGACCGCAGCTTCATATTGCTTCAAAAAACTTCCGAGCGTCCCTGCAAGTGCACCTAATGCCGTAAACACCGCAGTAAAGCCGAGAACGAAGCCAGAAGCACCAAGCAAAGTCTTTTTTGTGCTTCTCTCTCCTCCTCCTGCGAAATATGAAAGATACACGGGAAGCATAGGCAGAAGGCACGGTGAAATAAAGGTTATTATCCCTTCAACAAATGAAACAATATACTGCATAAGCTCTCCTTTTTTAGAATGATTTTAATCTGAGATTATTATAAATTGTTTCCAGGAAAAAATCAATATTTTTTTCAGAGTTGCAGTATTGCCAAATTTGCAAATTTTATGTATAATAACCGCAACGGAGTGTGATAAAAATGAAACGAGCAACAATAAAAAAGGTAAAAGACAAATCTATAGCAACAAAGGGCTTTGAAAAATTCCTTTTCTATCTTGTACAGTTTACCTGGGGGCTCCCCGTAAATGCAATAAGCGGTATCATTTACCTTATTCTCAGAAAAAAATACCGCACGGAAAAATTCAGAAACGCTTATATTACCTATATCCCCGGCAACTGGGGCGGACTTTCTCTCGGTCTTTTCATCTTCATTGCCGAGGGAAAGGCTGAAGGCTGGACAAACAATACAAAAATTCACGAATACGGACACACTATCCAGTGCCTGCTTTTAGGCCCTCTTTACTGGATTGTTGTTGCACTTCCTTCGGCAATATGGTGCAACTTCTTCGCTGATTACAGAAAGAAGAACAACGTTTCCTACTATAAGCTCTACTGTGAAAGCTGGGCAAATTCCTGGGGAGTAAAATGGTCGGGACTCAAGCAATACGGAATAAAATAAAGCTCATACCGCTGACTGATTACGGGAGATATTATGGCAAAAGAAAAGGCATCAAGAAATAAAACTATAGATATTTCCCTTTCTGACGGAAAAGTGTATCTCGACAGATGCATTACTGTCAGAAAAAAGGTAGAGGATATAACAGAAATCACCGACAAAACCATAATCGGTGATTCCTTCAGGGTTTGCCCTCTTATTCCCGAAAAAAGCATAGATCTGATAATTGCAGATCCCCCTTATAACCTCAGAAAAACCTACAGCAATACCGTTTTTTCTAAGAAAAAATCAGACGAATATGAAGAATATACCCGTAAGTGGATATCTGCAGTAAAGCCTCTTCTTAAGGATGACGGCTCGATTTATGTGTGCTGTGACTGGGAATCGGGAATGATTATAGGAAAAGTGCTGAGTGAATTTTTCACCGTCAGAAACAGAATAACCTGGCAGCGTGAAAAAGGCAGAGGCGCAAGGGCTAACTGGAAAAACGGAATGGAGGATATATGGTTTGCCACAAATTCCGATAAATATACCTTTAATCTTAATGCGGTAAAGGTAAGAAGAAAAGTCCTTGCTCCTTACCGAGTTGACGGAAAGCCAAAGGATTGGGAAGAAACCGATAAAGGTAATTACAGAGACACCTGTCCCTCGAATTTCTGGGACGATATTACGGTACCATTCTGGTCAATGCCCGAAAATACGAATCATCCTACACAGAAGCCCGAAAAGCTTATTGCTAAAATAATTCTTGCAAGCTCAAACAAGGGAGATATCGTTTTTGACCCGTTTTTGGGTTCGGGTACAACCGTCACAACAGCAAAGAAGCTGGATCGCAGATACATAGGAATTGAAAAAGAAAAGCAGTATTGTCTTTGGGCAGAATACCGCCTTGAAAAAGCCGACGAGGATAAGGAAATTCAGGGCTTCAGAAACGGAGTTTTTCTTGAACGAAACTATCCCCGCGATAAAAAAACAGAGTAAAAAACAACAGGTTCAGCAGGATTTTCCGCTGAACCGTTTTTATATCCAAAAAAATGCAGAGTCGCATACCGGTTTCCCCGGGAAAAGCAGCTCTGCACTATTTTTAAGCAATATTCTTAAAGATTTCTTTCGACTTTTCAAGACCTACGGAATTTCTGAGGATAGCTCTCGCATCATCAGCACCCACATTTGCATCCTGCTGAATATCTGCAGCAGCAGTCTGATATATATCCAGACTTTCAAGCTCTACAGATTTTCTGAGTGCATTTCTCGCATCAGAGGCAGTCACCGTACCGTCACAGTCAACATCACCTGGAACAATAACGACTCTGGTATCAATAGCCTTTCCCTTATTGTCCTTCATAACAATCTTCATTCCCGTTGCAATAAGTGTATCTCTTTCTGCTTCTTTTCCGTCTGCAGTCTGAACAACAGTATTTTCGGGAACAGCGTCAATCATATCACTGACCTTGGTTCCGCTTATTGAAAGCAGCTTATCTTTTCCGCTGAGCTTGATTTCGCTCTTCTTTTCAGCCTTTACTGCAATTTCGGGAAGCTTTTCTATAGCAGAAGTTTCCTTATAGTCACAATTCTTGCATTTTGCTTCCTTTTTACCTTCTTTGAAGCTTGTTGCATTCTTTACAACTCGCCATGAAAGCTTATGCTCATCACGAGCGGGAATTTTTTCGGAATAGCTATCCCCGCAGACACAGGTAAATGTCTTTGTCCCTGCTTTTGTGCAATCGTCCTTGTTGCTGCTTTTTGAAGCATATTTGTGTGAATGTGCAGTATTATCAGGGGCTGCTTCATTTCCGGATACAATACATCGGATATCCTTCTGCTCTTTTGTTCCGAATGTAGCAGTACCCTTTGCTGAAATTTTTATGTCACTCGCCGTATATCCTTCTTTAAGCTCCATTTTCAATGTAGCAAAGTGGAAATATTCACCGTTGATGCCGCAGCCGTCTGCTTTTTCGTTAAACATCTCAGATGAGTATAATTCATCTGCAAAAATAAGGCTATATCTGATATCAGAAAACTTCTTTGTATTAACCGCAAGCATAGCAAAATTTGACAGCTCTGACGAATACTTCTGCATATTACTGAAATCCTTACCTGCTTCCTTTTCGACAGAGGAAACAACAGAAGCATTAAGCTTCACTGAAAAATCTGCTGTTGTCAGCCCTATGCAATTTTTCAGATAAAAATGTGCAGTTGCTCCGTCCGTTACGATTTCAATAGAAGGTATATTGTCTTGAGTATCAGAATATGCTTCTGCAACAGCATCAATATCCATAGAATCTGCGAAGGGCAGAACAATCGTAACCAAAACCAGCATAAAGCAAATAATAGCCTTAAGATTGATTTTTTTCATACCTTTGGTCTCTGCAAAAACTTTATCAGCCATTTCAAGATCTCCTTCCATACAGTAATCATCTTGTAAAACGATGCTGTCAAAATCAACTTTACCAGATCACTCTTGTTTCCACTTCTTCTGTTATAAGCTTTATGAAATCTGCAACAGACTGTACGCCCTGGTCACCGTGACCGCGCTTTCTTACGGAAACAGTGAAGTCCTCTGCCTCCTTGTCACCGATAACAAGCATATAGGGAACCTTTTCAAGCTGTGCCTCACGGAGCTTGTAGCCCAGCTTTTCGCTTCTTGTATCAATGTCAACCTTAACGATACCTGCTTCCTCAAGAGCCTTTTTAACTGCATAAGCGGCATCCTGATGGCGGTCTGCAATGGGAAGAATACGAACCTGCTCGGGAGCAAGCCATACGGGGAATGCACCTGCATACTTCTCAATAAGAAGTGCAAGGGTTCTCTCATAGCAACCGATTGATGTTCTGTGAATAATATAAGGATTCTTCTTTGTGCCGTCAGCAGCAACATATTCCATACCGAATTTTTCGGCAAGCATCTGGTCAATCTGAATTGTGATAAGAGTATCTTCCTTACCGTGAACATTCTTTATCTGAATATCAAGCTTAGGACCGTAGAATGCAGCTTCACCGACACCTATCTTGTAATCAATACCGAGATTGTCAAGAATCTCCTTCATCATGCCCTGTGCTTCATCCCACTGCTCGGGAGTTCCGATATACTTTTCCTTATCATCGGGATCCCACTGTGAGAATCGGTATGAAACATCCTCATAAAGGCCGAGAGTTTTAAGCATAAAGGTTGTAAGCTCCAGACAGCTCTTAAATTCATCGCTGAGCTGCTCGGGAGTACACATAAGGTGACCCTCGGAGATTGTAAACTGTCTTACACGGATAAGACCGTGCATTTCACCTGATGCCTCATTTCTGAAAAGAGTTGAGGTTTCGGCAAGTCTCATAGGAAGATCACGGTAGGAGCGTGCACGATTAAGATATGCCTGATACTGGAAGGGACAGGTCATGGGACGAAGAGCAAATACTTCATCATCCTTTTCCTCTTCACCCATTACGAACATACCGTCTTTATAGTGATCCCAGTGACCTGAAATCTTATAAAGGTCGCTTTTTGCCATAAGAGGAGTCTTTGTTCTTACCCAGCCTCTTCTTCTTTCCTCGTCTTCAACGAATCTCTGGAGGGTCTGGATGATATCGCATCCCTTAGGAAGAAGAATGGGAAGTCCCTGACCGATTGTTTCAACAGTTGTAAATATCTCAAGATCACGGCCAAGCTTATTATGGTCGCGCTTCTTTGCTTCTTCAAGAGCCTCAAGATAAGCATCAAGCTCAGCCTGCTTTGTGAATGCAGTACCGTAAACTCTCTGCAGCATCTTATTCTTTTCATCGCCTCTCCAGTAAGCACCTGTGCAAGAGGTAAGCTTGAATGCCTTTACTCTTGATGTATCGGGAATATGAGGACCTGCGCAAAGCTCTGTGAATTCACCCTGCTTGTAGAAGCTGATGTTTTCGCCCTTACCTGCGTGCTCCTTTATAAGCTCAACCTTATAGATTTCGCCCTGCTCTTCATAGAACTTAATTGCCTCATCGGGTGTCATTTCAAACTGAGTAAGCTCCAGCCCCTCCTTGACAATTTTCTTCATCTCAGCTTCAATTTTTTCAAGCTCTTCGGGAGAAAATGCCTTAGGAACATCAAAATCATAATAAAAGCCCTTGTCAATTGCAGGACCGATAGCAAGCTTTGCTTCGGGATAAAGTCTCTTTACTGCCTGAGCAAGAATATGGGAAGCGGTATGACGGAAAGCCTTCTTACCGTCCTCATCATCAAATGTGAGAAATTCAACCTCGCAGTCCTTTTCAATTTTTGTGCGAAGATCACTTACGACACCGTCAATTTTACACACGCACACAGCCTTATAAAGACCTGCGCCTATGCTTTTTGCAATTTCAGCGGCAGAAATACCTGCTTCAAACTGCTTTACATCGTCTCTGAGTTTTACATTTACCATATTAACCATCCTTTTTATACTTTAGGAATTTTTTACAATAAAAAACAGCTTCATCCCTGAAAATCGGGATGAAGCTGATGCTCCACGGTTCCACCCGCATTGACAGAAAATTTCTGCCCGCTCTGAAAGCCTTTAACGGGGCTTAGCCGACAGACCTTCACCAGCCTGTACTCGGGAGCGGTAGCAAAATGAAAACCAACAAATAAACCGCTTTCAGCTGACACGGTTCTCTCTGGGAAATGCCTGTTTTCTGCTTCTCCGTCAACATTTTACAATATTAATATTATTATATATCTTCTGCAAAAAAAGTCAAGTTCTTTAATCAGAATACATACTCAAAGAAGCCTACACCTGTGTAGCCATCCTCTTTAAGTCCGAAATATCTGTCTGCATTTACGTAAATTCCGTAAACTGTGCTTAAGAAACCTGCAAGAATTCCGCCCAGCTTTCTGAAAAAGCCTATTTTCTCGGGCTGATAATCGTCATCCTTTGTAAGTGTAAAGCTGATATACTCTTCGTCTGTTTCAAGATTATAGCTTGTTACCTTAAGTGCTTCGGGAGAGAAATCAATGATGTTATAGTAGCTATCTGTAAGCTTATCCATACCGATAGCAACTCTGTCACTGTAATTGATTTCTTCATCCTCTTCGGGTCTTCCGATTGATGTGGAAACAAAATAAACCGTGCCTTCTGCATTGTTTACCGTTCCGCCGTTTTCAATCTTTCCGACATTTTCACCATTATAGATAACGTCAGATACAGAATAATGGTGTGAATGTCCCATAAGAACAAGGTCAATGTGGAATTCATCAAACAAGGGAGAGAAAAGGATTCTTAAAAGGTTACATTCACCCTCTCTGTGAGCAAGTGAGCCACCGTAAAGGTCGTGGTGCATCATAACAACACGCCACTTTGCTTCAGGATGATTTTTGGTTGCCTCCTTGACGGTGCTTCTGTGAGCCTGTGCACTTGCATTGTTAGTATCAAGGCAGATGAAAAGCACACCGCCCTTTTCAAAATAGTAGTTACCTGACTGGTAGCTGCTCATAGGTCCGAACATTTCATTGGGAAGATTGCTGAAATATTTATAATCGAAGCTGTGACGGTCGTGATTGCCCATAATTGTAGCAAAGGTAAGCTCACGTGAAGCCTTTGAGAAGGTAAGTCCTTCAAATTCAACTCTCTGACCCTCTGTTGCCAGATCTCCGCCTGCAAGAATAAGATTCAGGGGAGACTTTGCAGTTGCCTTTCCGAGAAGCTCGGCAAATGCAAAGGATGTATCCTTAAGGCTTGCATCATCCTCGGGATTATCATAAACGTGAATATCAGACATATAAAGTGCTGAGAATGTATCATCATCTGTTGTGAAGGAATACACAGCACTCTTTTCTTCGCCAGATACACAGGTATAGTAATATTTCGTATTTTCCTCGAGATCAGTTACTGTTACCTTTGCAGACTTATCCCCCTGATAAGTAGTGATGATTTCACCGGGGAAGCTCTTTGCATCGGACATATTCTTCTTTTTGCTGATTTCAACACGGCACTCGGTTACATCAGCCTTCATATACCAGGAAAAGTTTCTTTCGCTTTCGGTTTTGCCGGGATTTACGGTAATACCCCTCTTTGCCTCTTCGGGATTCTTCCATTCCTTCTCGAGAGCCTTATTGGTTTTTTTAGCAGAAGAGGAATCCTTCTTCTCTTCGGCAAGGACTGTTGCTTCTTCAGCTGCGGAAAGCGTTGTCTCCTCTGTCTGTACACCTGCTGCCCCTACAGGAAGCATTGCCGTAAAGAGCATAAGAAGTGATAAAAATACACTGATAATTGACTTTGTCTTTTTCATTTTGTCAACTCCCTATATTAAAATATCGTTTCAAAGAAATCTACATTGAAACCGTCTTCGGTAAGATCACTGTATCTGCCGATATTGTTAAATACTGCATAAATTGTACCGATTACCCCGAAAATCTTGCCTATAAGAACTCTGAAGGGGCTGATTTCGCGGCCGCTGAAATCATCATCCTTTGTAAGCGTAAAGCTCACAAATTCTTCGTCGTTTCCTCTTTCATAGGTTGTAACAGTAATAGCTTCAGATGAAAAATCAATAATGTTATAGAGCTTATCTGCATATTCCTCCATACCTATTGAAACAAGATCACTGTAGCGGATACCGCCTTCTTCTTCTCTGGGTCTGCCGACGGAAGCGGATACCATATAAACAGTACCCTGGGCATTGTTGATTGTGCCGCCGTTTTCAACTTCGCTCACGGTCTTTCCGTTATAAATAACATCAGAAATACTGTAGTGATGCGAATGGCCCGTAAGCACAAGGTCAATATTGAATTCATCAAAAACAGGAGAAAGAATAAGTCTTAAAAGATTATTTTCACTTTCTCTGCTTTCAAGTGTGCCGCCGTAAAGATCGTGATGCATCATAACAACACGCCACTTGAGATCTTCATTTTCCTTTACTGCCTTTTCAATAAAATTGCGGTGGTCTGTAGCACTTGCATTGTTTGAGTCAATTACAAGAAAAAGAACATCACCTTTTACAAAATAATAATTTCCGCCCTGGGGTGAGCTGATAATACCCTCATCCTCATTGGGAAAATTTGTAAAATACTTGTAGGCAATACCCTTACGGTCGTGATTTCCTATTGCAGTTGCAATTGTAAGTGAGCGGGACACGGGAGAAAAGGTTAAGCCCTTATATTCCTCTAAAAGTCCGTCTGTTGCCTGATCGCCCGCAGAAAGAAGAAGATTTACATTATGTTTTTCCTTAACCTCAGAAAGAAGATCTGCAAATTCATAGGCAGTTTCTTTTGTGGAAAGGGACTCTTCATCAAGTGTTATGTGAATATCAGACATATAAAGTGCGCTGAATGTATCATCATCTGTTGTAAAAGAGTAAACCTCACTCTTTTCATGCTCTGTCACACAGGTATAGTAATAAGTTGTGTTTTCTTCAAGCCCTGTTACTGTAACCTTTGCAACATTGTTTCCGTGACGGTCTCTTATTGCCTTACCTCTGAAGATCTCAGCGTCCGTCATAAGAGAACTTGTGCTGATTTCTACGGCACATTCTGTCTGGTACACCTTCATATACCAGGAAAAATTTCTTTCACTTTCGTCTTTTCCCGGCTGAACTATAATACCCTGCTGCGATTCCTCGGTATTTTCCCAGTACATATCCCATGCTGACACAGCAGATACGGGAGCTACCGCTGTAAAAATCATAAGAATACTGAGTACTGCACTTAAAAGTTTGGTTGTCTTTTTCATTTCTGAATCCTCCTTAATATGTTATAAGCTCATTAAAAACTTTAATTGCATAATTATCGGACATACCTGAAATATAATCAATTATTGCGCCCTTATATATATCCTCGGTTTCAAGATTTCCGTAAATTTTTCTGTTACGGCATTTTACGGTTTTTTCAGTCACATTAGAGAACATATCAAGGCTGGTTTCACAGAATTTACTTATCCAGTCTGCGAATGCCCCCATAAGCTCGGGGTAAATTTCCGCTCTTTTTCTGAGCTCACTTACCGTATCTTCCCCCTTATATGCATCAAGAAGCACAAGAAAAATCTGTTCTATTACAAGACGGGCATATTTTGTAAATGTATCAAGCCTGGGGTTTCGGTAGATATACTCGTAATTGAATTTCTTTATTTCCTTCAGCTGCTCATGGAAAGTATCACTGAGACAGATACCCTTTTCAGGGGAAGAATTCTTACACACGTCATATATCATATTATGTATAATTACCGTGGTATTAATCGCCATTTTATCATAAGCCTTTGCCATATCGGAAAGGGTTTCGATATTTTCCTTTGACAGAAAGCGAAGTCTTATTGCATCCTCGATATCTCTGCCCACATAGGCAATTTTATCGGAAAGCTTCACAACACAGCCTTCCCAGGTATAGGGCTGATACTGACCGACACTTACAAAATCATTAAGGTCAATATACTCTTTTCTCGGTTTCAGGCCGTTATCGTCAACCTCACCGCAGTGAGAGATTATTCCGTCTCTTACGGCATAGGTGAGATTAAGAGGCCGGGACACCTTATAGTCATCCTCAAGCAGCTCAATATTATCAACAAAATGAAGTCCGTTTCTTTCGTGAAAAAAGCCTCTGCCGAGATATTTCTTTGAAATAGCATCAAGCTCTCTTTCCCCCTGATGGCCGAAGGGGGCGTGACCGAGATCATGTCCCATTGCAATTGCACGGGTCAGATCAACATTCAGTCCCAGCTCCTTGGCAATTGTGGTACTTACAGATTCAACATGGGAAACATGCTCCATACGTGTACAGATATGATCGTTTTCAATATTGAAGAATACCTGGGTTTTATGCTTGAGTCTTCTGTATGCAAGAGAATGAAGAATTCTTGTATAGTCTCGCTCAAAGGGGTCTCTGCAGTCATTTTCCTTATTGTAAATGGGATCAAGACGGGCAATAAGCCTGTCATAGCCTTCATTTTGGGGAAATGCACCGTAAGCTCTGAAAATACCGTCCTGCCGTAAAGCCACCGTCACCGCTCCTTATTTCAGTTTTCTCAAAATCCTTGTAATAAGTCCTATGAAATGCTTTGCTTTGTCAAGAAGATGTGTATATGAGAAAAACAGTAATCTGTTTCCTATCATAATATATTCGCCGATATACTCAATTTCGTCTGAGCCGAAGCTCTTTTTGAATGCTAATATTCCTTCAAATTCTTCGTTAGGCTTTGCTTTGCCCAGCGTTCCGTCTTCTGCAACGGGGGTTTTATCGAGAAGCACATAGCCTAAATCGTGGAAAGCACTTCCCTTTTCAATACTGTGACAGATTCTCTTGAAATTAAAGAAATGGCTGGCACGAAGATTATTTCTCAGAAGATTTCTTGAGCCTCCGAAAATACACGAAGACATATTTCCGTAGTGAAGCGTCATACCGCCCGAAACACATATAAGGTCTTTATCCGTACCTTCGGTTTCTCTTTTTCTTTCATGATAGTGCTCTGTCTGCTTGTCTATGGAGTCAATTTCCTCCGTAATACCCCTCTTTTTCTTTTCGGGAGCAGCTTCAAGAGCAGTAAGCAGCTCTTCTTTTCTTTTTAGTCTTTCCGTCTGAAGAGCATCGTCCTTTTTCCTGTCGTAATATACGAGCATTATGTCAAAGCCGTCTTTCCCGAAAACTCGAAGAAGGTGCTTACAATAATCGCCGTCTCTTTCAAGGAAATTATTTCTTTCGGAGGTATCGGCCATAACACTTAAGAAATCTTCCAGAATTGCGGGATCCTTTTCCACATCCTCGATTGTATATATCTTATGGACAAGTCCTCTTGCTTCACCGACTCTTACAGAGTATCTTACTCCCTTTTCGAAGGTTTTGAGAAGCTTTTCGGGAGTATATTTCTCTCCTTCAGCACTCTGAAGCCTTGTTATAAGCTGTAAGGGAGATTTATAAAGAGTTTTTGAAGCATCCGTATTAAGGACAAATCCGTTTGCAGTAAACAATCTGTGTGCTGCCTTGCCCTCTGAAATATCCTCACCGTTTATACGGTTAGGTATAAGGGGGTCATAGAAAAGTGCAGTTATATGATTCTTTTTAAGCTGTGCCCTCATAAATGCACAGAAGGTCTTAAAAAGCTCCTCATTTTTATGGTCACAGCAAGCGCCTGAGGGAATATACCATATCTTTCCTGCACCGGGAAAATTTCTTTCAAGCACAAGAGCCGTCAACACAATTTCGCCGTTTTCATTTTTTCCGGAGAAGAAATAGGGCTTCCAGGCTTCTTTTACCCTTGCCCATTTTTCCGAATGAAGATAATTTCCTCCGTTAGACAGAACAAATTCCTCAAATGCAACTAAGTCTGTTTCCTTATCAAAAATATATTTCATAATTACTTACCCTTGTAAAAAGACAGCACCGCCTCGTGATCCGAATAGTGTACCTTTTCACCTTTGATTTTCTGTATTGTTTCGTGACCCTTGCCGAGTATGAGAACAATATCGTCCTTTTCTGCTATACTCAGCGCATAATGCACAGCCTCGGTACGGTCAATGATAATTTCATATTTTCCGCCTTCTTTCTCCACAAAAGAAGCTATTTCCTTAGCAATCATTCCGGGATCTTCAAAATTGGGGTCGTCTGTTGTAATGATGCTGAGATCAGCCTTCTTTCCGCAGACAAGTCCCATTTCCTGACGGCGCAGCTGTGCTCTGTCACCGACGGAGCCGTAAACACAGATTATTCTTCCGTGAGGATATGCTTTTACCGTATCTATTACGGAATTGAAGCTCTGTCCGTTGTGTGCATAATCTATAATAACAGCAAAATCAGCAGGTACATTCATAAGCTCGTTTCTGCCCTTTACCCTTGCTTTTTCTAAAGCCTGCGCAATTTGCTCATTTTCAATACCGTACTGCTTGCAGACAGCAACCGCTGCAAGAGCATTATAAACACTGTAGAAGCCGGGCATCGCAATTTTGGCATCAAATCTGCCGTCAGGTGTACTGCAGTCAAAGCCTACGCCGAAAAAGTCATCGGTACGGAGATTCTTCATTTCCCCTGCAGAAAAATCTGCATCCCCGTTAACAGCAAAGAATTTACAGGGACAGGATATTTCTTTTACTATCTCAGCAGAGAACAGATCATCCTTATTAAATATTGCAGCATCGCATTTCTTGAAAAGCTGCTTCTTCCAATAGCTGTATTCTTCGAAGCTGTCATGCTCTGCTCCGCCTATGTGGTCAGGGGAAAGATTTGTAAATACTGCCGTGCTGAAATGCACATCATCAACTCTGTGAGTTTTAAGCCCTATTGAAGAAACCTCTATACAGCATGCCTTACAGCCTGCATCTGCCATAATTCTCAAAATTCTGTGTATTTCATAAGATTCGGGAGTGGTGTTGACCGTAGGAATGTGATTTCCGTCATAATATGCCCCCACGGTACCTATAACACCGCTTTTTATGCCGCACTCGTTAAGGCAAGTGGCAAGCATATGTGTTACCGTGGTTTTTCCCTTTGTTCCCGTAACACCTATAACATCAATTTCTTTATCGGGGTGTGAAAAGAAATTTGCACTTATCTGAGAAAGCACGGCTCTTGAATTTTCAACATAAATACAAACAGCATCAGAGGGCAAATCTGTTTTCTTCTCCAGGAGAAAAACCCTGGAGCCTGCAAGATAAGCACTGTGAGCATAATCATGACCGTCAGAGAAAGCGCCCGTAAGAGCAACAAATATCTTTCCCTCTCCTGCATTTCTTGAGGAATAGACAATATCCTCAATTTCACAGTCAGAGAAATTCTGACAGGTGTATTCAACATTTCTGAAAATTTCAGATAAAAGCATTTTCTTCATTCCTTTTACATAACATCAATAAGACTTAAAATAATGCTGTTTGATAAAAGCATACCTTCGGGAGTAAGGACAAAATTACCGTCCCTTTCTTCTCCCAGTCCCTGACTGATGAATTTTTCCGTAAGTTTTATAAATTCACTATTTTCATTCTTAAAGGGTATTCCCTTATATGTTCGGAGTCCCAGCATTAACTGTTCTTCCTTGTCTCCGCCATCACCATCAAAAACCGCCCTTTCGCCGTTTATGAAGGCGGCAATATCACGGGGGAAATAAAATCTTTTTCCGCCGTAAAAAGAGTGGGCAGAGGGACCGAGGCCGATATAAGGAGCCAATTCCCAATATTTCATATTATGCCGTGAGTAAAAGTCTTCTTTGCAGAAATTTGATATTTCATAGTGTAAATATCCCTTTTCCCTTAAATACCGCGACATAAAAAGGTACATATCTGCAGCTTCATCCTCATCGGGAATATTGAGATTATCTATATTTCTGTGATAATATGTGCCTTCCTCAATTTTAAGCATATAAGCGCTTATGTGAGGTACTCCCAGTGAAACCGCAAAATCGAGAGTACTTCTTAGTGTTTCGGCATTACTGTCAGGCACACCCACCATAACATCAAGGGAAATATTGCTGATGCCCGATTCCCTTACATACCGCACCGCATTTTCAACATCTGCCGAAGTACCCTTTCTGCCCAGCTTCTTTCTCTCCCCTGCACTTGAAGACTGCATACCGAGAGAAACCCTGTTAACTCCCGACAAAGAAGCACTTATAAGAAGCTCCCTGAGATTCGGAGACGACGGATTACATTCTATGGTAATTTCACAGTCATCGGACACAGAAAAGCTCTCTCTTACGGTACTGAGAATTTTTTCAAGCTGCGAAGGACTTAAAAGTGATGGTGTACCCCCGCCGAAATATATGCTGTCGACGGAAATTTTCTCTTCCCTGCCGACAAATTCCCCTGTTCTGTCAAGAGTTCTTATTTCATCGCAGAGGACATTTACGTAGGTGTCAATATATCCCTTGTCCGTAAGAGAATAGAAATCACAATAGGGACACTTGCTCTGACAGAAGGGAATGTGTATATATATACCTGTCTTAGTCCTGTCCATCAAGCTTAAGTATTGCCATAAAGGCTTCCTGAGGTACTTCAACGGTACCGAACTGACGCATTCTCTTTTTACCCTCTTTCTGCTTTTCAAGCAGCTTCTTTTTACGGGTAATGTCACCGCCGTAGCACTTTGCAAGAACGTCCTTACGCATAGCCTTGATGGTTTCACGGGCTATGACCTTGCCGCCTATTGCAATCTGAACGGGAATTTCAAACATCTGTCTCGGAATGTTGTCCTTGAGCTTTTCCGCAATTTTTCTTGCTCTCGGGTATGCCTTTTCCGAATGAATAATATATGAAAGAGCGTCTATAAGATCACCGTTGAGAAGAACATCCAGCTTTACAAGGTTGGACTTTTCATAACCGATAAGCTCATAGTCAAATGATGCATAGCCTCTTGTTCGGGTTTTAAGTGCATCAAAGAAGTCGTAAATAATTTCATTTACGGGAAGAACATAGTGAATGTCCACTCGGTCTCCCGAAATGTAATCCATATTCTTAAAAATTCCGCGTCTGTCCTGGCAAAGATCCATTATTGTACCAACATATTCCGAGGGAGAATAAATGTGTGCATCTGCAATGGGCTCCTCAACAAAATCAATTATTGCAGGATCAGGATAATTTGTGGGATTATCAATATCAACCACGGATTTATCTGAAAGATGCACCTTATATATAACACTGGGAACAGTTGAAACAAGGTCAAGATCATACTCTCTTTCAAGGCGTTCCTGAATAATTTCAAGGTGTAAAAGTCCTAAGAAGCCGCAGCGGAAGCCAAAGCCTAAGGCTCCCGATGTTTCAGGCTCAAATGAAAGAGCAGCGTCATTGAGCTGTAATTTTTCGAGAGCTTCTCTTAAAGACTCATAATCACCGCCGTCTGCAGGATAAATACCGCAGAAAACCATAGGATTTACCTTTTTATAGCCGGGAAGAGGCTCGGCTGCAGGTACATCTGCTTTTGTAATGGTATCACCTACACGGGCATCAACAACACTCTTTATGGAAGCTGTTATGTAGCCTACCTCACCTGCTTTAAGCTCACTTGCTGCTTCAAGCGAGGTAGCACCCATTCTGCCCACCTCAACAACGGTAAACTGCGCACCTGTTGCCATCATCTTCATAGTATCACCGGCACGAAGAACACCGTCCATTACACGGACATATACAATAACACCCTTGTAGTTATCATAAACAGAGTCGAAAACAAGCGCCTTGAAGGGAGCATCGTCATCACCCTCGGGACAGGGAATATATTCAACAATTTTTTCAAGCACCTCTGCTACATTTTCACCGGTTTTTGCGGAAACACGGGGAGCAATTGAGCAGTCAAGTCCTATAATATCCTCGACATCCGCACATACTCTGTCAGGGTCAGCAGCGGGAAGGTCAATTTTATTTACAACAGGCACAAGCTCAAGATCGTGATCAAGTGCAAGGTAGGTGTTAGCAAGCGTCTGTGCTTCAACACCCTGAGTAGCATCTACTATAAGCACCGCACCCTCGCAGGCTGCAAGAGAACGGGAAACCTCGTAGTTAAAGTCAACATGACCGGGAGTGTCTATGAGATTAAGCTCATAGTTCTTGCCGTCCTTTGCCTTATAGTTAAGAGTTACGGCTCGTGCCTTGATGGTAATTCCTCTCTCCTTCTCAATATCCATATTATCGAGAATCTGCTGCTGCATATCACGCTTCTGAACCGTCTCCGTGAGTTCAAGAAGGCGATCGGCAAGTGTAGACTTACCGTGGTCAATATGAGCTATAATTGAAAAATTTCTGATGTGTTCCTTTTTAACTTTCATACAATTTCCTTTATATTCTTAAAATATCAATTTTTCTTTGTTTCTGTTACCTGATTACTTTTCCTTAAATCTCACAGTGTATCATTATGTGCCTTGAAGCCTTGTCCAAGCACCTCTGACGAATCTGCTATTATAATAAACGGCTTTTCGTCATATTTTGCAACCACATCACGGACTCTTGCAACCTCGTGGGTACGTACAACACACATAAGCATATTTTTGTCTTTGCCCGTATATCCCCCTTTTGCGGGAATCACGGAAACACCTCTGCCGCAGATAGCGATAATGTCCTTCGTAACCTCCTCGTAAAAATCCGTCATTATAAAAAGAAGCTTCGAATGGCTTCTGCCTGCCACAACATAATCCACCGCAAGGGATGAGAGAAATACGATAATTATTGAATAAAGCACACTTTCAACACTCCTATATACAATTCCCGAAAGTACAACCACCACGAAATCGCATATAAGAATAAGTCTGCCTACAGAAAGGTGAGGGAATTTAAGCCTTAAAAGTCTTGCGAGTATATCAAGTCCGCCTGTTGTAGCACCGCCTAAAAATACTATTCCGATACCGGCACCGGCAATAATTCCGCCGAAAATTGCTCCCACAAGCTTTTCTTCACCGTCAAAAAACCAGTTATAGCGCTCACCGCACCAGCTGAAAAGGTCGATAAGCCCCGAAACAAGTGCAGTTGCAAAAACCGTTCTTGCAATAAAACGGAAGCCGAATTTTCTCCAGGCAAGAACAAAAAGCGGTATATTTGCAACAAACACGAAGGTACCGGTTGAAATAAACGGAACAAGGTAATTCACGAGAATACCCAGTCCCGTGACTCCTCCTGCCGCAAACTTAAGAGGAGTGACAAAAAGCGACACCGCCGCAGAGTACATAACAGAGCCCACAATACACATAAGAAGCTCCGTTGCCGTTGCGGTTATTCTTTTGACATTGGTCCTTGAGCTGTTTATTTTACTCATTTTTCAGCACCTCAGAGAATATAAAATCCAGTCGCTCAAAATCTTTTTTAAGGTAAAGATAACCTACAAGAGCCTCAAACCCTGTGGATTTGTGATACTGAGCCTCGGATTTATTTTTTGGAGTATGTCCTGCGTGAGCATTTCTGCCGCGCTTGAAAACGGCAATTTCATCCTCATGCAGATTTGGCATCAAAATATCTGTCATATCTGCCTGGAAATCGGCGTTCACAAGTCTTACCGTATCTCTGTGAAGATCTTTTACACGTGCTTCGCCCTTGCTTAAAATATACTTTCTTATGAAAAGCTCGTATACCGCATCGCCTATAAAGGCAAGGGACAGACCGCTTAAGGTTCTGTAATCCACGTCGGGAAATAATTTATCAAGACTGCTGATATCAGGGCACATACTGGAACTCCAGATCATAGATAATTACGGTATCGCCTTCCTGAACACCGCGGTTGCGCAATTCTTCAAAGACACCCGAGTTTTCAAGCACTCTCTGAAGATACTGCAAGGATTCATAGTCATCAATATCTGTTTTATTGAGAATTTTAAGAAGCCATTCCGCTTCAATATAGAAATCTCCGCCCATTTCGGTGATTCTGAAGCCCTGATCCTTTTTCTTCTCAAGCATTTCCATAGGAATACCTTCGCTTTCAAAGCGCCTGATGGGAGGAAGCCCACTCAGCTTTGCAGCAACTGCATTTATAAGCTCCTGTGTGCCCTCCTGGATGGGAGCAATTATCTCAAAATACTGTAATCCCTGATCTTCAATGAATTTTCTGAAGGTCTCCAGCTGCTCGTCCGTTGCAAGGTCAATTTTATTTGCTGCAACAATCTGGGGGCACTTTGTAAGCTCGGGATTAAATACCTCAAGCTCTTTATTTATAATCTTGAAATCTTCAATGGGGTCTCTTCCTTCACTGCCCGATACGTCAACAATGTGAACAAGCATACGGCAGCGCTCAACGTGGCGGAGGAATCTGTGACCGAGGCCTACACCCTCGCCGGCTCCCTCAATAAGGCCGGGAATATCAGCCATAACAAAGGAGCTTTCGGGGCCCATTCTTACAACACCGAGAACGGGAGTAAGAGTTGTAAAATGGTAGTTTGCAATAACGGGCTTTGCTTCGCTGACAACAGAAATTAGTGTAGACTTACCTACATTGGGGAAGCCTAAAAGTCCTACGTCTGCAAGAAGCTTCAATTCAAGAATAACTTCCCATTCTTCACCCGGATATCCGTCACGGGCAAAACGGGGTGCCTGACGGGTAGGCGTTGCAAAATGCTGATTACCCCAACCGCCTCTGCCGCCTTTTGCGCAGATAAAGGGCTCATCCCCTGACATATCGTGAAGAACTGCACCGCTTTCAGCCTCTCTTATAACCGTACCGCGGGGCACACGGATTGTAAGGCTCTGACCGTTTTTACCGGTTCTTTTACCCGTCTGTCCGTTTGCACCGTTTTCTGCTGTATACTTTCTCTTGTAACGGAAATCCGCAAGAGTTGCAAGGTGATCATCGGCAACAAAAATAATGTCGCCGCCCTTTCCTCCGTCTCCGCCGTCGGGTCCGCCTGAGGCTACATACTTTTCTCTGTGGTACGCAACGGCTCCGTTACCGCCGTTACCTGCCTTTATTCTTATTTTCGCTGAATCTACGAACATCTGTTAAATCTCCTGACATAGTTATACATAATATATAATATCACACAAAATAATAAATATAAATAGTTATTTTTAAAAAACAGGAAATTTTCTTCCTTAAAAACACACAAAAAAAAAGCATCTGCCGTATGACAGATACTTTTTTATATAAGCTGAAATATATTTTCCCAAAGACTAAAGGCCGATTTCCTAAGAAATCAGCCTCTTTTCGTTCTTTACATTTAAGTAAAATTAAACAGCTCTTTCAACCTTACCGGAACGCATGCAGCGAGTGCAAGCATATACTCTGCAAGGAGAACCGTTAACGATAGCCTTAACTCTCTTTACGTTGGGCTTCCAGGTTCTGTTAGATCTTCTGTGAGAGTGAGAAACCTGAATACCGAATTTAACGTCCTTACCGCAAAAATCACATTTTGCCATGGAGCGCACCTCCCTTTTATTTTCCGGGGTAACCCCTAATATCTTAATCAGCATCGTACATAATAACAGATATTATCCGAAAATGCAAGTGTTTTTTAAACTTTTTTTTGATAAGCCATTATTTTAACGGATGAATGAAAAGTCCGCTTAAGAGCTTGGGCTCAAACCAGGTGGATTTCGGAGGCATTACACGTCCGCTGTCTGCTATTGCCATAAGCTCCGAAAGAGATGTGGGATACATTGAAAATGCAATTTCCATATCCTCACCGCAGCGTCTTTCAAGCTCAGAGAGACCTCTTATGCCGCCGACAAAGTCTATTCTTTTGTCCGTTCTGGGATCATCAATGCTGAAAATTCCAGATATGACATACTTCTGTAAAACAGAAACATCAAGACTGTCAAGAGGATCGGTTTCGTCACATAAGCCCTCTTTAAGTGTAAGCTTATACCACTTTTTATCACACAAAAAACCGAATGTGTGTCGCTTATCCGGGTGTACAATTTCCGCCTTTTCCTCTACGGTAAAAATCTCAGACAGTTTTCCGAGAAGCTCATCAGAAGAATATCCGTTTTTATCCTTAATAACACGGTTATAGTCCATTATTTTCAGTTCTTCAGCCTTAAAAGCGACTGCAAGGAAGAAATTGAATTCCTCTTCCCCTGTAAAACCGGGATTCTCTTCCCGTCTTTTTATAGCCACCTTAACAGCAGAAGCAGCTCTGTGATGACCATCTGCGATATAAAGATTTTTTACATCGGCAAAGGCTTCAGTCAGCGCAATACAGTCATTTTCGTCCCCAATAACCCATACGGTATTTCTCACATTTCCTTCAGAAATAAAATCGTATTCCGGCTCAGCTTCCTTGTATTTTGCTATTATTTCATCAATTTTTTCATTTCCCTTATATGCAAGGAATATGGGGCCTGTATTTGCATCACAGGTATCAACGTGACGGATGCGATCTTCTTCCTTATCTGCACGGGTATATTCGTGCTTCTTTATTACATCATTAATATAATCATCAGCCGAAGCACAGCCTACAAGTCCCGTCTGGCAGACCTCCCCCATAATCTGTCTGTAAACATAAAAGCAGGGAGAAGCCTCCTGAAAACAGATTCCGTCGGAAACAAGCCTGCCGAGATTTTCCGCAGCCTTCTTGTAAACTTCATCGCTGTAAAGATAGGTTTCCTCCGGCAGGTCTACCTCTGCCTTATCAACATGAATAAAGGAATAGGGCTTTCCGTTAACCTTTTCCCTTGCTTCCTCCGAATTCATAACATCATAAGGAAGCGCAGCAACGTCTGAAGCATACTCTATTTTGGGTCTTACCGCTCTGAAGGCTCTGAAAACTGACATAACACTCTGCCTTTCTTATTTTACATTTGTTGCCTTGTGGAAATATAATTTATCATTTCCCGAGAAATATATAACACCCTTCACATCCTTTGTGCATACAAAATATGTACTTTCATTGCACACCGGAATAATGAGAGATGCGGAATAAAGCTTACTTTCAATTGATGAATAAGCCGAAAGGAAGCCTTTTTCATCGGTTGAATAAAGCTTTGCAAGAAGCTCCTCCATACCGAAGCCGTCAAATCCGGTAATATTATAAGGTGAGTTTGCAGTGAAGTTGCCGAAAAACTCATATGCATTATCGGTATCACACTTAAGATCATATAAGGCTACCTGATAGTTACCCGTTTTTACCGCGCTGTCCAGCTTACTCTTCTCTGCGGTTTTTACACTGAAATTCACACTGATACCTAAAATTCTCTGCCATTCCTGCATAACACGTCTTACCGTGTCTTCATCCTGCTTCTCACAGAGAACAGATATATCAATTTTTGTGGTTTCAAGCTTCTGCAATCCGTTTTTCAGATAAACCGATGCCTTTTCCTCGCTGTATGCAACAGGATGGTTTACCTCCGTTTTTTCAACACACGGAGGAATAATACTCATTGCCTGCTCTTTTTCCATATTTTCTGCAACAGTACCGGTATCTGTTGCAGACAGAAGCGCCTTACGTATATTTTCATCACCCATCACGGGGTCTGAAAGATTCATAATAAAGCCTTTTGTTATATTGGATGTATCCGTCACAGTCATTTTTTTGCTGACATTAAGCTTCTCATATACTTCAGCTGAAATCACAGCACCCGAATAGTCATCGGTTTCAAGGACTCTCAGAAGCTTTTCCTCGCTGTCAACAACATAAAGCCACACATAATCAGGCACTGCAACAGATTCTCCACAATAATCGGATGACTTGTTTATTCTGTATGAGGCTTCATCAAATCTTGAAAGATAGAAGGGACCGTTTGAAAGAGCAAATGCAATAAGAGTACCGTATCTGCCCGAGCAGCCCTTAAAAAAGGTCTCATTACATGGCATACAGACAGGCTCTGTCAGCACCTCGGGGAAATTACTCTGTGGTGCAGATAAGGTTATTTCAAGAGTATATCTGTCGATTACCTTTACTCCAAGCGTCTTGGGATCTTTTTTACCCTCAAGAATTTCGGGAGCATTTTTGATGTTATACAGCATATAGGAAAGGTGGGCTCCCGTCGCGGGATCAACCGCCCTTCTCAATGCAAATTGAAAATCATAAGCCGTAACACCGGTATCAAAATTCTCTGGAAGCTTTTCACCAAGCTGCTCCTTTGCATTGGAGGTAAGGTGCCATACTGCATCCTCCCTTAGTTTGAAGGTATACTTAAGTCCGTCCTTTGAAACAGACCAATCCTTTGCAACACCGTTTACAATCTCTCCGTTTTCATCACGTCTGAGAAGCCCTTCAAAGCAGTTGCGCACCACAATTGAAGCCGTAGCATCAGACACAATCTGCGGATCAAAGGATCCTGCAGAATTTTCAACCGCAAAGAAAAGCACCACGGGATCGGAAGAGCCGCAGGAAGAGAAAATCCCTGCAATCATAACAAGACACAATAAAAATGATATTATTCTTTTCATTCCGTTACTCCTTTCTTTGCACACTGCTTTATTGTAACAGATTATACACGCTTTTTCTATATCTTTTAAAAAGATTTTTTACATTATTTATCTTTCCTTTTTTATTACATTATGATAGAATAGATTCAAAAAGGAGACTGATATGGATACTGTAATTTTAATTCTTCTTGCTGTTGCGGTTATTCTTCTGCTCATAATTGCAGTGAAGCTTTTTACCGCTAAAAAAGATTCTTCAGCCGTAACTGACGAAAAAATAGATAATTTAAGAAAGCTCACTCAGGAGAATTTTTCTTCCCTCAGAAGCGATAAGGCAAGTGCTGACAATGCAATGCGCAGTCTTCTGTCCTCTTCTCTTGATAATGTAAGCAATAAAATGGATATTCTTTCCGAAAAAACTGCCGACGGGCAGCTGAACACCGTCCGTGCCCTTTCCGATATGCGCGAAAAGCTTGATACCTCAGGCAGACAGCAGACAATTGCGGTTACTGAAGCCGTTTCAAGATTGCAGCAGTCCAACGAGCAGAAGCTTGAGCAGATGCGCCTTACTGTTGATGAAAAGCTTACTCAGACACTTTCATCCCGTCTTGACACATCCTTTAAATCTGTATCCGAGCAGCTTTCAAATGTGTATAAATCCCTCGGAGAAATGAAGGAGCTTTCATCGGGAATAACCTCTCTTAACAGAGTTTTTTCAAATGTAAAAATACGTGGCAACTGGGCAGAATGTCAGCTTGAAGGTATACTTGACAGAATTATTCCGGGGATGTACGTAAAAAATTACCGATCGGATCTGAGCCGTGAGGTTGTTGAATTTGCCGTTATGATACCCGATTCCGATTCCGATAAAATCACATATCTTCCCATAGACTCAAAATTTCCCATGGAGGACTACTTAAGACTCTGTGATGCTGCCGATATCGGCGATGCAGACGGCGTAAAGCTTGCAAAAAAGGCTCTTGAAGCAAAGGTTATTGCAGAAGCAAAGGAAATATCAAAATATATAAACACTCCCGCTACAACACCCTTTGCCGTACTGTATCTTGCTACGGATTCTCTGTATGCAGAGGTAATTTCCTCAAAGGAAAACCTTGCAGACCGCCTTCATAATGACTTCAACGTTATGGTGGCAGGTCCTTCTACCATAACCGCACTTCTGTCCTCACTCGCTCTCGGCTTCAGAACCGTAGCTCTTAACAGAAAAGCAGGCGAGGTTATGGACTTGCTTGCCGCGGCAAAAATGCAGTATGACAAATTCGGAATTGCACTTGAAAAGGCTAAAAAGAAAATTGATGAGGCATCCTCAAGCATTGACGATGCACAGAAGAGAAATACTATTATTGTAAAAAAATTAAAAGGTGTGGAAGCAATTAACAGCGAAACCGCTGATATGATGCTTGGCACCGATGAATAAAGGAGAATTGCTATGATAAAGCTCGGACTTGCAGGCACATGGCACGTACATTTCGGCGGCTATGTAAGAGAATTTTTATCCCGCGGTGATGTCGAAATTACCGCATTGTGGGATCCCGATGAGGAAACCGCAAAAACCAAGGGCGAAGAGCTGGGTTGTAAATACACCACCGATATTGACGAGTTCTATTCCTGGGATTTTGACGCTGTTCAGGTTTGCGCAGCAACAAACATTCACAAAGAGGTTCTTATAAAGGCTGCAAAGGCTAAGAAGCACATATTCACAGAAAAGGTTCTGACCGCAGCATACGCTGATGCACTGGAAGTTAAAGATGCTGTAGCGGAATCAGGCATTAAATTCTGCATATCCTTCCCCTGGAGAACCCGTGCAGACTTCCTGTGGATAAAGGAAGCCCTCGGAAAAGGTATTATCGGACAGGTAACATATATGAGAATGAGAAATGCTCATGACGGTGTCAGCCGCGGATGGCTTCCTCCTTCATTCCTTGATCCCGTGCCCACCTGCGGTGGTGCTATGATGGATCTCGGTGCTCACGGAATGTATCTTCTTAACTGGTTAATGGGTGATCCCGTAAAATGCACAAGTGTTTTCACAAACTGTATGTGTGAATCCGTTGAAGATAATTGCGTAACTGTATTCAGCTATGAAAACGGTGCTATAGGTGTCAGCGAAACAGGCTTCGTTACGGGCAGAAACCCCTTCGAGCTTGAAATTGCAGGAACTAACGGAACTATTCTTGCAGGCGGTGTTTTTGATAAGCTCTGCTATAATAACGGAGACGGCTGGCACTATCCCGATGCCGGCAAGGGCAGCAAATCTGCAATAAATTCATTCTGCGATGCTATAAACGGTGACGGTGAGCCTCTTTTCGGTATTGACGACGCTGTCGCTCTTACAAAGACAATGGAAATGGCATATCAGAATATACTCTGATTATTAAACATATTAAATCTGAATTTGAGTTCTCATAACATCACAAAAAATCGGTTATCCGTTTCCGGATAACCGATTTAATTTTTATTTCGGATATTAACCGCCGAAAAGACCTCTGAAGAATTCTACAATGCTTCTGAAGAAAGCCTTGAGTCTGTCAAAGAATGAAAGCTTGACTGTGCCGTTATCATCCGGTTCTTCAGGTTCAAGTCCTGCATCAGGACGCTCTGTCGCATAAACAGTGTAGTTTTCTCTGATGTTCTCAATTCTGTAAACACCATCGGGATCTCTGTCGAACTGCACACCGTTGAGAGTTACAAAGTGGGGCTCTGCAAGAAGGAATTCAAGAGTTGCACCTTCTTTACATTCCAGAGTAACACTGTCAAAGTTATATCCGCCGATGATATACTGAGATGAGGACTTCGCAAATGTTATAGTATAGGTTTTTTCACTGCCTTCTGCAGATCCTTCTGTAGTTGTTGTTACTGTTATTGAACCGGTTGCATATCCGTCTGACAAAGCAGTAATTGTTGCTGTACCTACCTTCAGTCCGAATGTTACGAGACCGCTGGAATTTACGGTAGCAATCTCAGGATCGCTTGAAGTCCATTTTACAACCTTGTTGGATGCATATTCAGGCATAATTGTTGCATAAAGCTGAACTGTTTCGCCGGGAAGTCCTGTTGTTGAAGCACCTGCTGCAGAAACAACAATATACTCTGCGAGAACAGGAACAACATTTACCATACAGTAGGCCTTGAACTTACCGTCTCTGGACTGAACGCGGACAAGTGTTTCACCGGCTCCCACACCGAATACCTTACCGTTTTCATCAACCGTTGCGATGTTTCTGTTGTTGGAAATCCATTCAACATCATTGCTTGTAGCTGTTGCGGGAGTCATAATTGCAGTCAGGGTCTCAGTTCCGTTTACCTCAATGTGGATAGATGTCTTATTTAAGCTGAGTCCCTGAAGCTTTACATGCTTTTCAAACATAGCAACATAGGTAATATCGCTTGTTACTCTGCCGATTTCGGGAGACCATCCGCTGAAGGTATAATCAAATTCACCTGTTGAAGGTCTTGTGGGAGTATCTGCACCTACGAAGGGACAGATTACTGCATCACCGTAGAAATATGTCTGTGTGGTAATTGTGCCATCAATATCCCAGCTGATTATATATCTTCTGTTAACCTCATTGAACTGTGCTTCATATACTGCTGCACCTGTTACAACGGGAATTGCAGAATTGTCAACAAGGGTTCCGAGCTCAGTCTTCCACTTACCCGAGAATTCATAAGAAACTCTGTCATCGGAGGGCTTAGCAGGAACACCGTTGTAGGTGGGTCTTGTACCGTAATACCAGCTTGTTACGGTTGTTTCATCGCCCACAATCCAGGTAATATCATAGCTGTTGATTTCCCATATCGCGGTAAGTGTAACGTCACCGTAGCTGCCTTCAAGTGAGAAATCTGCTTCATAAACAGCATTGCTTTCCCAGCTGCCGCTGCCCAGAGTTACCTTCCAGCCCTTGAATGTAGAGCCTTCTTTTACGGGCGCTGCAAGGGTTTCTGTTGAAGTAACGTAGTAGGGGAAGCCTGAAATTGTATTACCACCGTTGGTGTTATACTTAAGATAGTACTCAATTACGGCATATTCTGCATTGAAGGTAAGATCCTTAGCTCCCATTACCACGGGAATTTCTTCCCTCCACTTTGCGGTGTAGCCGTTCTTTGCAACTGGTGCCATAGGAGCAATTTCTTCACCGAATTTAACTTCAACTGTAAAAATTTCATCTCCGCTTACCCAGTTAATCTTATATGTCTTTGCTGTCCATACGGGTTCTACCTTAACATTACCGTACATACCGCGAAGCACTTTATTTACCTCGATAACATCACCCATCTGCCAGCTGCTGTTTTCATCAGCACTGTAAATCAGCCAGCCTGTGTGTGTATAACCTGTTTTTGAAAGAAGAGGAAGTCTGTCAGCAGATTCAATTGTATATTCCTGAACCTGTGTGCCTGCATCTGTTCTGATTGTCACAGAGTAGGTATTTATTTCCCACTGAGCTTCAAATCTTACTTCGCCCCACTTGCCGGTGTACTTTGTTTCCTTATAAAGCTCATCTGTAGTCCAGCTTGTGTTTTCAGCAGAAACTACCTTCCAGCCTGCGAAGGAATAACCTTCTTTTACAGGCTGAGGCATTGTAAGTCCTGTTCCGGAATTATACGAAACAACCTTGTCCCCTTCAAACTGTCCGCCCATGGGAAGGAATACTGCGTCATAGCTCATATAAACAGGGCTGATAATTGCATTATACTCCGCATCTCCTGCAACAACGCTGATTGCAGGATCCCATTCGGAGATCATATTGATATATCCGTTTTCACCGGGAAGATAGGGTGAACCGGGATATACGGGAGTTGATCCGGCTGCCCAATAAGTATCATATTTGACACCGTCTACAATCCAGGTAATCTTATAGGAAGCTGCTGCCTTTTCTTCAAATATTGCAGTATACGTTACAGCACCTGTAACTGTTGTATCCTCATTAAGGAAATTACCGTTACCGTCTTTCCAGCCTACGAAGGAATAGCCATCTTTTTCAGGCATTTCACCGTTTTTGAAAACGGGATAGTCACCGTATCTGACCTCTGAGGTGAAGGTACCGTCGGGATATACCCATGTAACATTGAAGATCTTGGGAGTAGCCTTGAACACTGCAGTATAGGTGGCTTCCCCTGTAACGATCTGAGGCTCTGCCATCCAGCCAACAAATTCATAAGTATATGCACTGTCTTCAGGCTTAACGGGCACGGGAGCCGTATCAGGATATTCAGCCATTGCACCGTAATTTACATTACCGCTGTAAAGAACTGTACCGTCATAATTCTTCCAGGTGATTTCATATGAACGAAGATTCCATATCGCTGTAAGAGTAACATCACCGTAAGCACCCTTAAGCATATCCTCAGTTCTGAAAATGGTATTTGCCTGCCAGTTACCCTCTGCCTTTGTTATCTGCCAGCCTGTCAGAACATAACCTGCCTTTTCATATGTAGGAAGAGTTCCTTCAAACTCGATGTTATAGTCGAATTCTCCGAGAAGAGAACCGTTGTTATCAACGAATGTAATTGTATAATTGTTAAGCTCAAGGTCAGGATAAAGCTTTACATTACCGTACATACCGGGATAGGTTGCCTTATGATCATAAAGAACCTCTGTTCTCCAGCTGCCGGTATTCTGTCCGTCATTGAACACATACCAACCCATTGTTGTATAGCCGTTCTTTTCATAATTATAAAGGGAAACCGGCTGCTTTATTGTATACAGAGTATCCTCTGCTCCGAGAGAATTACCCTCACTGTCAACATACTGAATCTTATAGTTTGTGGGAGTAGCGTCTGCAAACAGAGTTATATTACCCCAGTAGCCGGGACCGGCAACAAGGAAGCCATAATCATCTGCAGTCCATCCGTCCTTTGAGGAAGGTAAGCTCCAGCCGTTCAAGGTATGACCCGTGATAATTACGTCTTCTGCTGAAGGAAGATATATATCCTTCTGTGTAACATCATACTGAATGGGAGCAACGGGCTTTGAAGGAGTTACACCGTCTGTGAAGGCAAAATTAATTGTATAGGTTATGGGCTCCCAATCTGCAACAAGAGCAATTACACCGTAGTAATTTGTAGGAAGCTGAGTTACCTTATTGACTCCGATAAGCTCTCTGAAGCCTGCCCAGCCTGTTTCGTCATAGCTCTTTATGTCCCAACCGAGGAATCTGTAGCCGTCCCTCTGAACCTTGGGGAATTTATCTGAGCTTATAGCTGTTTCTGTGTTGTAGTAAAGCTTATCCGCAAGAATGTTTTCTTCATCAAGCCAGAAAGAAACCTCATATTTTGCAGGTGCCCACGCAGCATAAAGATTTACATCACCGAATAATCTCTTTTCGGTTCCGTGACCGTTGGCAACATCCTTGTATACAGCCTCCATATCCCAGTTACCGTCAACACAGGACTCAACCTTCCAGCCGTTAAAGTCGTATGCGGTTTTTATAAGATTTTCAAGAATTATTTCATCTTCTATGGTATATGTCTTTGCTGCAGGAGGTGTTATTGAATTATCCTTTGAATCAAAGGTGATGGTATAAGTTTTTGCCGTATACTTAACCTTAAGACTTACAGCACCAACTTTTCTGGCAGCAACCTTTGTAACACCGTTTGTTACGGTAATATCTGAAGCTGACCAGTTTGCCTCTCCGTCATCCGCATCTGCTTCCATGCTGATAATCTCCCAGCCGGTGATCTCATAGCCGGGCTTCTGAGAGCTGATATTAACAGTATTTCCGTACTGATAGGAATAAGGAACCTCTGTTATTAATGTAGTGCCGTCTTCATCATAAAACTTGACAGAATACTTGGATGCGTTGTCATATACAGCCTTCAGTTCAACATTTCCGTTTGCGCCCTTGGGGAAGTTGTTGAACATCTGTATGCTTGAAGGCCAGCTGTTATTATCAGATGACATAAGCTCCCAACCGAGGAAAACTCGACCGCTGTTGGGCATAACCGCCAGGGCATCGGGATTCTCCTTGTTTGTATTATCAACTGTATATGTTGCTGTTTCAATTAAGCTGCCGTCGTCATCATAATATGTAATAGTATAAGGTCTTGCGATAAACTTTGCCGTAAATTTAACAGCACCGTATTTGCCGATGAACTGATCATTTATTGCTTCATCGGAAAGAGGAGTAACCTCAGGGGGATATACATCAGAATTAACATCTGAAACATGAAGAAGCTCTGAATTTTTCCAGTTTGTTTCTGTTCCCGTAGGCTGAACCTCATAATAACCGCTGAATATATGATAATCGTCAAGACGGGGATTTGTAAGGAAATTGTCGGTAATATCAAACTGTTCACCCTTAATATGGGGTACATAGCTGAAGTTGGTTTCTGCCTTACCGTCTCTGTTGGTGTCAACGGTAGCAGTTGCAGCTACCGGCTGCCATGTTGCAGTAAGAGCGATATCACCGAAATAACCGTTTACATTTACAGCGCTTCCTGTAGCGGCTGAGCTGTTCCATCCGTATAATACATTATTCTGAGCAGTCCAGTTAACCCAGCTGATTTTGTTATCGGTATCTCTGATATCTTCATTCTCATAAGCTGCCTTCCAGCCTGTAAACTTATAACCGGGTCTTACAGGCACGGGAATAATCATAGTGGATTCAATGCTATACTTGCCGTAAGCCTCATCATATTCAGCGGCAGTACTGCTTGTAGGATACTGCGTGTTTCCGGCAAGGTCGTAATCTATGTAGTATTCAGTTAAGTCCCAGGTGGGTTCCAGGAACAAAGAACCGCCGCCTGCAGCAACTGTAGCGGATGAAGTATCTGTATAAGATAATTTACCGTTCGGAGTAGTTTTACCTATCCAACCGCTCTGTTTATAACCGTTTCTCTTGTAGCCGGTTTTGTTGACAGTATGATTGCTTGTATCTTCAAATGTAGCAGTAGGAGTACCGTCAACCTTTATGCCGAGAGCATCTGTTGCAGCATCTGCGCTTTCAACAGCAGACTTATAATCTTTAAAGGTAGGATATTTGGCACTGTCAAACATATTAAGACCGTTGAATGCAAGAGCGCCGCCGTGAACAAAAATTGTCTGAGCTATGAAGCTTGCAGAACGGGTTCTGTTATCCTGATTTGTTGTCAGATTATTCGTATTGGAAGCCTTGGGAGTGGAAAGACTCTTATTTCCGGCAACATTGTATGAACCTCTTACCGTATAGTTGTTTATAGAAGCAGTCGAATTATTATTTGCAACCTCTGACCAATAGGTAAAGCGGCCGCCATAAATTGTAGCAGGAGCGCCGTCTGCACAATACACATTACTGGAATACAAGGTACGACCGTTACTTGTATGTGAACCTGCATAAGACTTTACATCACAATCCACATCAAAAATATAAAGATTTGAGGTTGCACATCTGATTGCAGAAATAACAGCATCTGCACCTTCAGCTGCCTTCTGAGACGATGAATTTCTGAGACCTGAATAACTATCAACAGGGCTTGCAGGGATATTAATTGAGCCACCGTATATTTCGGCACTGCTACAGGTATTTACGTTAAGAGCATAAACTCTCAAGTTTTCATCTGCACCTCTACGGACTCTTGCAACGCCTGTTGCCTCAATTTTACCGCCGTACATCTTAAAAATTGCATTTGCACCGTTTATGGTAACCGCATATGCATTGGCAGATGCACTTTTCGCGTTATAAGAATCTATAGAAATTGCCATATCACCATTAGTGTTACGGACAGAGGAATGTGCATAAATTCTGAAATTATCTTTTGTTGAATCAGAAGGATCACCAAGTATCAATGTACCCGCACTGTGAATTGCATTGGATGAGGTCTGATGATATGAACCATCATCGGTTTCTTTGTCATCGTCAGCAATATCCGTGTAAACCCTGATTTCACCCTCCGAAGAGCCACTGTTTACAATCTGCAGTGTAGCACCGGCACCAACATTAATCATAGCCGTTGACATATAGTCTGTACCCTTATAATCGTAACCTGCATTTGCACTGGGCAGCTGTATATTCATCTGGTTGCTACCATAGTCACCATCGAGAGTGTGTTCAATTGAAATTTTGTATCCGTTCATATCAAGACGGACATTTCCCGTAATTGCGGGAAATGAATTCAATGCACCGGTTGAGGTAATGTTACCGGTTAATTTAATTTCCGTAACCACACCCGTACCATTGTTGTTAGCTGTGTTAATAGCAGAAGTCAGAGTCGCAACTGAGTTAGCCTCTGCAGCCTTTGCCACAACCTTTGTTTCAGGCACAATGATACCTACCGATATTGTTGTGAACAACATTATGGCGGCAAGGAACATTGAAAGAGCCTTTGTTGTTATTCTGGTCTTTTTCATTGTTTTCTCTCCTTTTCCTGTCCCCGTTTCCGAAAAAAAGGGGCACAAAGATAGAATTATACTTATACATTTTTGATTTTAGCATAAAAAACCTGCAATTTCAATTGTTATATTATAATTCTCACATAAAAATAAAGGAGGGATATTTAGTGAAAAACAACAAAATTACAATCCCGGAATATATCGGACAGTTTCTTACAAAAGGCTGTATCCCTTGCAAGAAGCAGATTTATTTTGTTCTTGCAAGGGATGTGACATCAATCCGCTGAATTCTGATTTAGTACATTCCGTTGGCTGCCATATAGTCGTAAATTATCTTTCCGTGAGTCTGTTCTTCCTTCTGAATGTGATTCAGGAAAGCTCTGATATTCTGATCACTGAATTCAAAGGCGGCAGTATCATAGAGGTGGGACACCTGCTTTTCCCCGGACAGCAAATCGGTACATAAATACATATCGGCTGTTTTTTCGGGACAGAGCATTGCCTTATATTTTGCAGTGAATGAGGGCAGCGGTTTTTCCTCGCAGTTGATGGGAGGGACTGTTCCCATACCGATTTGTTCAAGAGAATTAAGGTGCTTGGTCTCCTCCTCAGACAATCCCTGAAAAAGGGATTTCAGCTGCTCATCATGAGCGCATTCCGAATGTCTTTTATACTTTTCTATACACAGCTTTTCGTGGCTTTTCAATTCCTCCAGCCAGGCTCTTTCTTTTTCTGTAAAATCCATTATTTTGTACTCCTTTCAAAATTTACTTCATATATATTGTGTGTTATTTCCGTCGGCTTATTCAAGAATTTTATATCTCAGCAGTAAAATAACAGGGTGTTTCAGCATTTCAAAAAAAAGTAAAAGCACTGTAATATTTTGTAATCGAAATGTTGTGGACAATTGTAATTTTTTAGTGTATTATCCGTGGTACAAGGATAAAATTTCTTTTGCCCTACGGCAGAACGGAGTATATATATGAAACGATTTCTGGAATCAAACAGGTGGGAGATTATTTCAGCAGCAGCAATATCGGGGGTCTTCGCCGCATCAGTCGGTCTTGCTATGCTTATTGTAACACTCTGAAAAACTTCAATTATCCGAAGAACGGAGCCGCAAGGCTTCCGTTCTTTTTTGTTTGCAGCAGAATAAGCCTGATGTTGACAATATTTTCATTTAATGATAAAATTAATACGAATATTATTTTTTTAAGAGGTGCTTACTATGAACACTATTTCTGTAGCAGGCAAAAGACTAATAGACGATAACGGAAGAGAACGTATTTTTAACGGCATAAACTTTGTTTACAAAGGCGTAGATAAGGACGAGGATGGTGTTATACGATACAAAACAGACCTTAATGAGGATGTTCTGAAGGCGCTTAAAGCCAAAGGTATGAATATCATAAGACTCGGCCTTACATGGGCAGGTATAGAGCCCGAACGCGGCAAATACAATACTGAATACCTTGACGGCTATAAAGAAATACTGAAGCTGTGCGATAAGCATGAAATGTATGTTTACGTTGACTGGCATCAGGACTTGTTCAGCAATTTCTGTTCAACTCCCGGTGACGGTGCCCCCAAATGGGCTTGTCTTCACACAAAAAAGCAGTCGGAGCCCCTTCTTATATGGGCAGAGGGCTACTTCTTCCACAGGGATATTCACAAGGCTTTTGATGATTTCTGGGAAAACAGAGACCTTGACGGCAAAGGTATCCGCGACAGCTTCTGTGATATGCTCACATATACAGTTGACTATTTTAAGGACTGCAAGTGCATCATCGGTTATGACGTATTCAACGAGCCATTCCCCGGCACACCCGGAGGAAAGATATTCCGCGATCTTGTGAAAAACGGTGTAGGAACTATTCTTTTCAACAAGCGTGTTAACAGAAAAAAGCTTATAAAAGATGCTCTTTCGAAAGAAGTTATGGAAATGCTTTCTGTTGCCGATGATTCCAAGGTTTACAGAAGCATTCTCGGAAAAACAAAAGAGCTGATGTTTGAATTTGACACAAAGAGATATTACCCCTTCCTTGTAGCTGCAGCAGAAGCAATAAGAAAGGTTGATAAAACCGGTATTATTTTCTCAGAAAACTGTTATTTCTCAAATATGGGTATTCCCTGCTCCGTTCCCAGAATTGTATACAAGGACGGAACAAGAGAGGAAAATCATCTTTTCTCCCCTCACGGATATGATATAACTGTTGATACTCCTCTCACAAACAATGCAAGCCCCTACAGAATTGACTATATTTTTGATGAACACAAGAGAACACAGGAAAGAATGGATGTTCCCGTGCTTGTAGGCGAATGGGGCGGAATGGTCCCCGGAAGCGACGAGTATCCGGCTTTGGAGCATCTTATTGAGAAATTTGACAAAAATAAGTGGAGCCACACCTACTGGCACTATTTCGGCGGCTTTGAAAACAGTGAAATTATGAATGTTATCTGCCGTCCTCTCCCCATTGCGGTTGCAGGTGAAATTAAGAGCTATTCCTACGACAGAAAAGAAAAGCTTTTCACCCTTTCATACCGCGGCTCAAGCACAATAAAGGCTCCCACTCTCATATACCTTCCCTCCGAGCCCAAGAAGGTTTATTCCACAAAGGGCTGGAAGTATAAGGACAATATTCTGTCTGTTTATGCAGGAAAGGACGACTGCATAGTCAAGGTTGAGCTTTAATGGTTCAATACCTCATCATAATTTCCGCAGCAGCGGCAATAATTACCGTGTACGATAAGCTTGCCGCAAAGCTGCTCCCCCGTCTGAGAATCCCCGAAAAGCTGCTGATGCTTACGGGATTTATAGGCGGAGCGACGGCGGAATATATCACAATGAAAATAATCCGCCACAAAACACGGCACAAAAAATTCATGACAGGGCTTCCCGTGATGATAATTTTCCATATAATCATTATCGCCCTTCTTTACAGATTTTACTTTTAGGAGCAACAGATGTTAGAAGTTAAAAACATAGGCTTTACCGTTGAAAACGAAAACGGCAGCGGTAGTCTTGAAATAATCGAGGATGTTTCCTTTACTCTTGAGGACGGAAAATTCCTCGTTATAACAGGTCCCAACGGAGGAGGAAAATCAACTCTTGCCCGTCTTATAATGGGCATAGAAAAGCCCACAAAGGGACAGATTTTATACAACGGAACGGATATAACAAATCTTTCAATCACAGAAAGGGCAAAGCTTGGTATCGGCTATGCCTTCCAGCAGCCGCCCCGCTTCAAGGGACTGACCGTAAGAAAGCTTTTATCCCTTGCCCACGGCAGCGATCTTCCCGAAAACGAGTGCTGCTCTTACCTTACAAAGGTAGGCCTTTGCTCAATGGATTATCTCAACCGTGAGGTAGATGCATCCCTTTCCGGCGGCGAAGTAAAGCGTATTGAAATTGCAACCCTTATGGCAAGAAACTTAGGTCTTGCAATCTATGACGAGCCTGAAGCCGGCATTGATCTCTGGAGCTTTTCAATGCTTGTACAGTCCTTCAGAGATATAGCTGCAGAAAGAAATGAAAGTGTTATGATAATTTCCCATCAGGAAAGAATTATGCAGCTGGCAGACGACATTCTTGTTATTGCTGACGGAAAAATCCGTTCATTCGGCACTAAAGAGGAAATTCTCCCCACACTTCTGGGAGAATTTGACAGCAAATGTTCTCTGAGAGGTGACAGCAATGCTTAATATTACAGATAAAAACTTACTTGATAAAATATCCGGATTTTCCGCTATTCCCGTAGGTGCGACCTACAACATAAGAAAAAACGGACAGGGTATTGAAAGAAGCACCAACGAAAAGGTTCAGATTACAAACAAAACCGATAAGCCGGGCATTGACATTACCGTGCTTCCCGACACTAAGGGAGAGCAGATATACATTCCCGTAATTATCACCGAGGAAGGCGTTTCCGACAAGGTGTATAACGACTTTTACATCGGGGAAAATGCAGATGTTACCATAATTGCAGGCTGCGGCATTCACAATTCAGGCTGCAACGAAAGCCGTCATGAGGGTATTCACCGCTTCTTCATCGGGAAAAATGCCCGTGTGGTTTACATCGAAAAGCACTACGGTGAGGGAGAAGGCACGGGAGAAAAAATACTGAACCCTGAAACAGCCGTATATATGGAAGATAATTCCGTATGCGAAATGGAATCCGTGCAGATAAAGGGTGTTGACTCCACAAAGAGAAACACCGTAGCGAAGCTCGGGAAAAATGCAAAGTTTATTGTAACAGAGCGTCTTATGACCCACGGTAAGCAGATTGCTGATTCCGATATGACAATTGAGCTTAACGGAGAGGGTGCTTCTGCACAAATTATATCCCGCTCTGTTGCAAAGGATGACTCAAAGCAGGTATTTTACCCCAAGGCAGTAGGCAATGCCCCCTGCTCTGCACACGTTCAGTGCGACTCTATAATCATGGACAATGCAGGAATACGCTCCATTCCCGAAATTGCAGCAAACCATGCAGAGGCAGCAATTATTCATGAAGCGGCAATCGGAAGAATAAACAATGAACAGCTCCTTAAATTAATGACCTTCGGTATGTCTCCCGAAGAAGCCGAGGAAATCATTATTCAGGGCTTTCTTAACTGACTAAACGGCACCCTCCCTCGGGAAGGTGCCGAAACAGTATGATAAAGGAGTAAAAATATGCGACTCGATAAATATCTCAAGGTTTCCCGTCTTGTAAAAAGAAGAACCGTTGCTAATGAGCTGTGCGATGCAAAGCACGTTGAGGTAAACGGTAAAACCGCACGTGCCTCCTATGAAATAAAGGTAGGCGACATAATAGATATTCAGATGGGATCAAACCACATAAAAGCTGAGGTTGTGACCGTCACGGAATATGCAACCAAGGAAAGTGCATCAACAATGTATAAGCTTATTTAAGGCTTTCCTTTTTATTTTATTTTAACAGAAAGGGGGAAGATACTATGAGAAGAAGGCATCAGAAATTTCCTTTCGGTGCATTTGTAATTACTCTTGTAGTCTGCATGATTGTAAGTGCAGCCTCCGGTGCAGGCGGAGCATTTTTTATGTTCAATTTACTTTACAGCGCACCCGAGACAACCACTGCACAGGAATATGTTATTGAGGCAACAACTGCCCCTGCAGCGGTTGAACAAATTGCAACAGCTGCACCCTTTACGGAAGAAACAACAACGGAAAATATCATCATTGAAACAACAACGGCTGAGCCTGTTGTTATGACAGAAGCACCTACAACAGCACCCGAAACAACAGCGGAAACAACTGCGGCGGAAACAACTGCGCCCCCCACGACAACACTGCCCGAAACAACAACCCAGGCAGAAAAAACAACGGCTGCACCTATGACAGCACCACCCGCGGAAACAGTTACGGTTTATGTGCCTGTCACCTCTCCGGGAAGCAGCCTTACAAAGGGCGATATATATGCAGAAGCAGTAAACAGCGTTGTCACCATTAAAACAGCCTGGAAACAGTATTATTCCTCTATTCTGGGTTCCTATTACCGCCCTGCCACATCCTCGGGAACAGGCTTCTGTATTTCGGACAACGGATATATCGTGACAAATTACCACGTTATTGAGCAGGCGGAAGAAGTAACGGTTATTGACTATAACGGCAAAGAATACAATGCAAAAATTGTAGGAAGCGAGCCCTCCAACGACTTTGCGATTATCAAAATTGATGCCGCTACGGTTTCAGCAAAAATCGGCAGCTCATCCGACATGAAAGTGGGAGATGACATTATGGTTATAGGAAGTGCTCTCGGAGAACTCTCCTACACCTTCACAGACGGAATTGTCAGCCATTTAAGCCGTTCAGTGACAGTTGAAAGCGGTAGAACAATAAATATGTTCCAGACAAATGCCGCCATAAACAACGGTAATTCAGGCGGTCCTGTTTATAATATGAACGGTGAGGTTGTTGGTATTGCCAGTGCAAAATATGCATCTGACAAAATAGAGGGACTGGGCTTCTGTATTCCTATTGACGATGTAAAGACCATGATGTCCGATATTATAATTTACGGTTATGTAAAAGGGAAACCCTCTCTGGGCATATCAATCCAGACAGTTACAGCATCCATGGCTTCCCGTTATTCGGTTCCCACAGGATGTTACCTTGTAGCAATTGAAAAAGACTCTCCCTGCTATGAAGCGGGAATACGTTCGGGTGATATTATAACAAAGCTCGGGAATAAAACAATTTCCTCCGTCGAAGAAATAAAGTCATACCTGTCGAAAAAACAGGCAGGAGATAAAATCAATATCACATACTATTCTGCCGGAGAGACAAAAACCATAAGCGTAAAGATAGGTGAACATAAGCCATCTGATCCCAGAACAAATTATTCAAATGTATATGATGTCTGAAAAAAACAAAAGCCCGCTGATAAAGCGGGCTTTTGAATTGTATTTTTTATTATTCCTGAACGGGAGCCTCTACGGGGCAAGCGTCTGCACAAGCACCGCATTCGATGCAAGCGTCTTCATCAATAACATAGATATCGCCTTCGGAAATAGCCTCAACGGGGCATTCTGCTGCGCAAGCACCGCAAGCGATACAAGCATCTGTAATTTTGTATGACATTGTTTTTTCCTCCTTTTGAGTTTTTCTTAATTGTAGCACATAATAAGAAAATTTCAATATCTTTTTAAAAATTTTTCTACCTTATTCAATATCCTTAAGGGCTGCAATTTCTTCACGGTTAAGTCTTATCTGAGCATCTCTTATAATCTTTACATCTTTGCGGTTATACTTTCCGGGAGCAGCATCGGGATTTCGGTCAAGACGAACCTTCAGCATTCCGGTAAGAAGGTTATTATCAACAACCTCTCCCTTACCGTCGGCGGTTTCAACCAGGGCACCGATTTTCGGAGTAATTTTAAGAAGATACTCATAAGATGACTGCTCATATTTAAGACAGCACATAAGTCTGCCGCAGGTTCCGCTTATTTTCACAGGATTAAGGGAAAGCCCCTGCTCCTTTGCCATTTTTATAGAAACGGGCTGAAAATCGTGTAAAAACTCCTTACAGCAGAAGCCTCTGCCACAGATTCCTAAGCCTCCGAGAAGCTTTGCTTCATCTCTGACACCGATCTGACGCAGCTCTATTCTGACCTTAAAAACAGAAGCAAGACACTTTACAAGCTCTCTGAAGTCAACTCTTTCGGGCGCTGTGTAGAAAAACAGCACCTTTGAGCCGTCAAAGGTATATTCAACATCAAGAAGATGCATATCAAGACCGAACTGCTTTATTTTTTCCTCACATATACCAAAAGCCTTTTCTTCCTTGCGGAGATTTTTCTCCATATTGGCAAGATCCTCGTGGGTTGCCACTCTTATTATGCTTTTAAGAGGCTTTACAAGGATATCATCGCTGACCTCCTTGTTTGCTACGGCACATTCACCGCATTCAATACCGCGTACGGTTTCAACTATAACATGCTGACCCTCGCTGACCTTTTTGCCTGCAGGATCAAAATAGTAAACCTTTTTTGTGTTTCTGAATCTGATGCCTATTATTTCAGCCATATTTATTCTGCAAGGTTTCCCTTGCCCTTTCTGTTATTTTCGTTCTTTCAATATCCTTGCGGTTTCAGCAGAAAACCTTGAAATAAGAAGATTTTCATTTGCATTTCTTCCGGCTTCTTCTATTATTTTATCCAAAACTTCTTTAATTTGCAATAGTGAAGATATTTTATAGCTTCTTGAAAGAGAATATGCCGCCATATCACTTCCTGACAGAAGAGGCGCACCACTTCCCTCTGCCATAGCATCTCTTATTATAAGAATAAGTCTTTCGGCAACAGAAGCCATCATTTTTCTGTTTTTATGCATAGGCGCACAGGTAAGCATCACACCGAATTCATTTTCGTCACACAAAGCAAATGCGATTTTTTCGGCAGTAACATTAACCGCTTCATCGTTTTTTCTGCTTTTTGATGAAAGTGTATCACCTAAAGGATACTCTGTAAGACGGGAAATAACCGTTGTAAGAAGTCCCTCCCTACCGTCACAGCAGAAAATAAACATAGTATCCTCGGGAGGCTCCTCAACAGATTTCAGCAATGCATTCTGTACCACTGTCTGCATTTCATCA
This sequence comes from Acutalibacteraceae bacterium, assembly GCA_045652065.1. Taxonomy (GTDB): domain Bacteria; phylum Bacillota; class Clostridia; order Oscillospirales; family Acutalibacteraceae; genus RUG806. The sequence continues at coordinate 8,971 of JAZRTO010000027.1, read as the reverse complement.
CAATCGGGAAAAATAAAAACCTTATTAAGCCCCTCTGTAGGTGATGATGACAGCCTTGCAAGACAATTTTCCCTTACGGTTTTGACAGAAAGAAGCTTTTTTCCGTCCTCAGGGACAATCTTAAAAACATCGGGATGAAGACCTGCTTTTACACGAAGACATGCACTGCACCTCATACAGGGCTCTCTGTTACTCTCATCCGTTTCGGTACAAAGCACCGCAGAAGCCAGCTCAAGAGCACATTTTTCACGAAGGGCAGAACTGCCCCCTGACAGCAGTATACTGCAGGGAAGACGACCCAGCCTTACGGCAGAATTTACCGTTTTTATTGTATTTTCGGGAATTTCCTTATCCGTAAAAAGCATATTTATCACATCTTGATGAATTTATCAATATCAACAACAAAAACTGTTGCTCCGCCTACTGTAATTTCAACGGGAAGAGAGGTAAAGAACTGATCCATATGGCTTCCTGCTCCCGTGCTTACCATCTGCGTACGTCTTGAGCAGCAGGCCTCCATAACCTCAAGACAGCTGTCAACCTTTTCTTCCTCAACGCCTATAAGGAAGGTAACATTACCGGTTTTGAGGAAGCCGCCTGTTGTGGAAAGCTTTGTAGACATAAAACCTGCCTTATTGAGTTCTGCAGTCAGTCTGGATGAATCATCCTTGTTTACAATAGCAATAATAAGTTTCATAACAGCTCTCCTTTATCTGATAATTTTAAGATTTCGTTCAATAACCGCTTTTCCTCTCCAGGAAAAGGCTCTGTTTTCAATATCCGTATCTTCTGTAACAAAAGGCACGGCTGTATCAAAAAACTCCGTTATAGGAGTAATTTTGGCATTCTTATTATATGGGCATACCTTCTGACATATATCACAGCCCCAGGCACAGCCCGTTTCTTCAATAAGCTTTTTTGTTTCCTCGTCAAGCTCCCCTTTTTTCTGAGAGAGAAACGAAAGACACTTTTCTTTTATTATCTCTTTTCCTGTGATAGCCTTTACGGGACAGGCAGCCGCACATTCCATACACCCGATACAAAGCGAGGGCTTTACACCCGACGGCTCGAAATATCTGTCTGTTACTATTTCTCCGAGAAATACCCATGAGCCGTAATCGGGACTGATAAAAAGATTATTTATGCCCATAACTCCCAGACCTGCATTTACAGCACAACGAACCTCGGGGAGCGGAGAATTATCCACAAAGGCTTCAAAGGTATTTTCCGGAAAAGCCTCTGACAGCTTTTCTTTTATTTCATTTATTATTCTGCCTGTAACAAGATGATAATCTTCACTTACTGCATATCTGGAGACATTGGAATTCTTGTAATATTCCTCACCAAGATTATAAGGAAATAGTATTGATATTACGGTTTTTGCATTTCGGGGAATACGAGACAAGGCTCTGCAAGGGATAAGAGCTTCACTGACATCGGAAAATGAGCTGAAGCCGTAAGGCAGTCCCATAAAAAATCTGTCCATACTTACACCTGCGTAAGAGCTATCATTACGGGCATTGTAAGAATTGATGCAAAGCTTACAAAAGCTACCGTTTTTGATGCAACACCTGTGTCTCTGCCGTATTTTGCAGCAAACATTACCGTGTTATTGGCACTGGGAGCGGAGGCCTGAATCATACAGGCAGTGAAAAGAGCACCGGTAAGCACTCCTGTTGTTTTCATTATAACATAAAAAACTGCAGGCACGGCAATAATTTTTATAAGGGCAACAAGATACTGCTCCTTATTTTTGAAAATGGTCTTAAGCCCTGCATTGGACATATAGGTACCGAGCATCAGCATTGCAAGAGGAGTATTCATAGAGCCTATAAATGCAACAGGGGACATAATTATTTCAGGCATTTTTACCTTAAGAAGGAAAAACGGAAGCCCTATACATACTGCAATAACACCGGGATTCAGGAACAGCTTTTTAGGATTAAATTTCTCTGTGCCTGCTTTACCTCTGTTCATCTGCCATATTCCGTGGGTAAAGGTGAATACCTGAAAAACAATAACTCCTGCAGAACAGTAGAATACACCTTCACTGCCCAGCACCGCTTCGGCAAGGGGCAGCGCCATATAACCCATGTTTCCGTAAACACAGGCAAACTTAAAAACTGCATTATTATTGTTCTCTTTTTTTCTGAAAAAGGGCTCTGCCAGCACAATACCGAGCAGGTGTGTTACCGCACCGCCCATAGCTGCAAGAAGAAATCCCTTTGATGTTTCCGGAGAAAACTCCGTTGTAAGAAAAGAGTTTATTATAACACAGGGAGTTATTATATAGAAAAGAAGGTCATTGGCGGCTCTTGCGGTCTTCTCCGTAAAAATTTTCTTTTTATCACAGATAAAGCCTACGGCAACAATTATATATAAAATAACAACCTGCTGCGCCGCAATAAGACAGTTCTGAAAGAACAATGAAAAGTCCACTTTATTCAATCTCCGTTAAATTTTGTGTTATTTCAGCCGCAATTTCTTTTTCTTCAGCTCTCACAAAAAGAGAGGCAAGGGCATATATTCCGCCTCCGAGAGTATAAAGCTCAAAAGGACAGTAGCTTATTATCTTATCGGGAGCAAAAATTGTCGCAAGAAGTGCGGGCACACCTGTTGCAATACAAAATCCTGCTGCAATAATACCAGATGCATAGTAAAACCATAAGGCTGACTTTCTGCCGATACCCGTAACAACTCTTGCATTTTCAAAAAGGAAAAGCATAAGAAAGGCTGCAGAGTAAATAGCCAGGAAAAGCTGAGATATCTTAATATAGCTGACAGTTACGGAAAAAAAGCTGAGGGTTTCCGCAAAAGCCCAGCATACAGGGAAAAGCATGGGTATTTTAAGCTTTCCCGTAAGACTGCCCGTTTTTATATAAGTAAACACAGAAAGAAGAATTGAAACGGCACCGAGAATTGCAAATACGGTGGAAATGAGACCTACATTTCCGCCAACGGCCTCTTTCATTGCAGCAAAACCGCCGTCTGCATCAAGCATCTGCTTTGCTGCCTTCAATCCGTCATACCCGAGAGTTACCGCAAAAAGAATACCTGCCCCAGCATACAAGGGAGAAGTACGTTTTTTTACATCGCCTGCAGGAAAATCCTTTGAAATATAGCACAGGATACATATCGCAACCGCAGCGCCTGCAGAAAGAATAAACATAAGGGGAACAGTTATATTATTTTCCGTAAAAAAGCCGGTTTCACCGTCAGTAAGCAAAAATGTCTGATATATTCTGACACCGAGAAGCAGAATAAAAAGCACTGCCGAAATAATTTTTACGGTTTTCAGTGAAATTCCTTTTATTTTCATTTCTATCACCTTTCTTATTCCGATATATTTGCCGTTTATCTGTCACCAAGAGCTGTATACTCGCGGGGACGGGATATACTCTTATATGCAGGTCGCATAATCTTTGAGCAGGTAGCAACCTCCTCAAGTCTGTGCGCACACCAGCCTGCAACTCTTGCAACGGCAAACATAGGAGTATAAAGATCCTCGGGAATTCCGAGAGTTCTGTAAACAAGCCCCGAGTAAAGGTCAACATTTGCGCAAATCTGCTTTGAAAGTCCCTTTTCCTCACAGAAAACAGCAGGAGCAAGTCTTTCTATGGTATCAAGAAGATTCCATTCCTTAAGAAGCCCGTTTTCCTCTGCAAGCTCTCTTGCATTCTGCTTGAGAAGTACGGCTCTGGGGTCGGAAAGCGTATAAATTGCATGTCCCATACCGTAAATAAGACCCGAATTATCATTTGCCTGCTTTCTTACGATTTTGCGAAGATAATCTCTTACCTCATCCTCATCTGCGGTATCTCTGACATTTGCAAAAATATCATCAACCATTTCGGTTACCTTTATATTTGCCCCGCCGTGACGGAAGCCCTTAAGTGAGCCGATACCTGCACCTATTGCAGAATATGTGTCGGTACCCGTTGATGAAATACAGCGTGTGGTGAAGGTTGAGTTATTACCTCCGCCGTGGTCTGCGTGAATCATAAGACAAAGATCAAGAAGCTTGGCCTCTTTTTCCGTAAATGTTTTATTTGATCGGATGGAACGAAGAACAACCTCTGCGGTTTTCTGTTCAGGCTTTACCTGATGAAGATACATACTTTTCTTGTAGAAAAATCTTCTCTTTACCTGATATGCATAAGACATAATCGCAGGAAGCTGTGCTATAAGCTGAATCGACTGACGAAGTACATTTTCAACCGAAATATCATCGGGATTATCATCATATGCATACAAAGCGGTAACAGAGGATGCCATTTTATTCATAATATTCGGCGAGGGTGCTCTCATAATCACGTCCTCTACAAAATCAAAGGGAAGCTCTCTGTTTGCAGAAATAAGTGAGCAGAAGCCGTCGAGCTCTTCTTTTGTAGGAAGCGAACCGAAAATAAGCAGGAATACAAGCTCCTCAAAGCCGAAGCGGTCATCTGCCTTGCATCCGCCTACAAAATCGTAGAGATCAACACCTCTGTATATAAGACGGCCTGCCTTGGGAACACGTTCACCGTCATCGATATAGTAACCTTCAACGTTACATATCTTTGTAAGTCCTGCCATAACACCTGTACCGTCGGAATTACGAAGTCCCATCTTTACGGGAAATCTGCTGTAATCCCCTTTGGGAATGGTGTTATTTTCATTAAATTTATCTGTTAAATGGGAAAAAACATGGCTGTCGCCCAAAAACTGTGACTTATCCATGTATACTCCCCCTTTCTCTATGTAATAAATAATTTCTTTAGTAAATAGATATTATAGTATATTCTGTTGTACAAGTCAATAAAATACATATCTAATAAGGAGTCGGAATGGAAACTTTTCAGAATTCGGTTCTTCCTGTCACTGTGGGCATTGTAATTTTGTACGGACTTTATAAAAAGCTGCCTGTTTTTGAAATTTTCCTTAAAGGGGCAAAAAAAGCATTGAGACAAACTGCCGACCTTCTACCTGCACTTACTGCACTGTGCCTTATGGTTTCAATGCTTTCCGTATCAGGGGCATTGGAGGCAGCAGAGCAATTCTTAGCTCCCGTCTGTGCATTTTTCGGTATTCCCCGTGAGGTACTTCCTCTTTGTATTATATCTCCCCTTTCGGGAAGCGGAAGCCTTACTGTGCTTGAAAAAATTTTCAGCGATTTTTCTCCCGACTCATATATCGGAAAAACAGCAAGTGTCATTGCCGGTGCCAGCGAAACCACGTTTTATGCCGTTGCGGTTTACTACGGCAGCATAGGAATTACAAAAACAAGACATACCATTCCCTCTGCCCTTGCAGCAGATATAACGACATATATTGCCGCATCATTTTTCTGCAGAGTAATATAATAGACGGGAGAAAATCTCCCGTCTTAAAATTACTGTGCAGCCTTCTGTGCCATATCTCTTGCACTTGTCTTGCCTTCGGGGGTAATTTCTCCTGCCTTCTGAAGAGAAAGCTTTGTAAGGAAGGGACCGACAAGCTCATATATGAGAACTGAAAAAAGAGTAATATTTGCAACTATAGCACCGGGTTCACCGAGAGTCTCAGCCTTAATTGCCATACCAAGCGCAACACCTGCCTGGGGGAAAAGAGTAATACCGAGATACTTTACAATATTCGGATCACATTTCGTAAGCTTCGCACTGAAGAACGATCCGGAATATTTACCGATACAGCGAACAACTATATATACAACACCGATAAGAACTATCATATAGTCCTTGAATACGGATAGCTCAAGCTCAGCACCTGAAATAACGAAGAAAAGAATATACAAGGGGGCAGTCCATCGGTCAAGTCTGTCCATAAGCTCTTCCGAAAAATCACAGATATTGCAGAATACCGTACCAAGCATCATACAAACAAGGAGAGATGAAAATGCAATATGTATTCCGCCCACATGGAATTCAAGCATTGAAAGAGCAACTGTCAGAAGCACGAATGTAACGGACATTGCAAGTCTCTTTGATCGGGAATGGAAGAATCTTTCGCAGAAGGTAAAAAGGAAGCCCATACCTGCACCCAGGCCAAGAGAAAGAACAACCTCAAGAATAGGCTCTACAATAACCGAAACAAGATCTGCATTACCAAGATGAAGAGCCTTCGCAACACCGAAGGAAACGGCAAAAAGTACAAGGCCTACAGCATCGTCAAGTGCAACAATAGGAAGAAGAATTGTTGAAACAGGGCCCTTTGCCTTATACTGACGGACAACCATAAGAGTGGCAGCAGGAGCAGTAGCGGAAGCCACGGCACCAAGAATTATTGCAGCAGGAAGAGGGAATTTTTCGGGAATAAGGAAATGGACACCGATCAAAGCAGCATCGACAAGCAGTGTTGCCGTCACAGCCTGCACAATACCGATAACCGTCGCCTGCTTTCCTATCTGCTTCAGCTGCGACATTCTGAATTCATTACCGATTGAAAAAGCAATGAAGCCGAGAGCCACGTCTGAAATGATACCGAATGAATCAATATCCTCCATACTGACAAAACCAAGTCCCTTTACTCCCAAAGCACCGAGCAGATAGGGACCAATAAGAATTCCTGCCACAAGATATGCGGTAACTGCAGGAAGCTGAACCTTTTTTGCCACACGGGAAAGCATCAGTCCCGCAAAAAGTGCAACAGATAAAGCGAGCAAAGTTTCCATATATTATTAAACCTCCGGATCATAAATAAAACCACCTCATTGTATTCCTTACACAATAAAATGTCAAGCATTTTGGAGAATTTCAACAAACATTTAACTAATTGATGAATTTTGTGAGATATCGTTATAGAATATGGTAGTTATAAGGTGAAAGGACGGTGGAAAATATGAAGGACTCTGAGATAATTGACCTTTTCAACGAGCGCTCTGAAAAGGCAATATCCGCTGTAGCCGAGAAATACGGAAAGCTTTCCCTGAGAATCGCCGAAAATATTCTTAAAAACAAAGAGGATGCTGAAGAATGTGTAAACGATGCTTTCCTTGCTCTGTGGAACAAAATACCCCCGGAAAATCCGTCACCGTTGAGCTCCTATCTTTTAAGGGTAGTACGCAATATTTCCTTAAAAAGGTACCATAAAAACGTCGCAAAGAAAAGAAACAGTTTCTATGACATAGCTTTAGAAGAGCTTGAAAACGTATTTTTTACGGATATTGACGCTGAAAATGAGCTGATGGCAAAGGATATTGCAGATGAAATAAACAAATTCCTCGATAATCTCCCGAAAAATGACCGCATCATGTTTGTAAGGCGATATTTTTACGGTGACGGGATAAAAGAAATTGCATCTCTCTCGGAAGTAAGTCCTCATTATGTTACAGTCCGGCTTTCAAGAATAAGAGAAAAGCTTAAAAATCAGCTTATAAAGGAGGAATTGATATGAAAAAAGAAAAAATATCAGAAATTATTTCCCTTACAGATGATCGTTTTATTGCTGAAGCGATAACGGTTAAGAAAAAACATACACATATTTTCCGATATGCAGGAATTGCAGCCTGCCTTGTAGCGGCAGTTACTGCAGCCGCACTGATAAGTCAGAGTGATTTTGTAAAACCTGCCCCCGAAATTATTACCGAAGCGACCTCAAACGAATCAGGCGGCGGCGATAAAACCGTTCAGGAAATTGCCACTTCTCCCGCAATCTATTACGAACCTACAGAAAACACGGAAATCGGCGAAGAAATTGAAATGGCAATTGTCCCGAAATGGGAAGACCGCAAAACTCAAGAAAAATATTCTGAGCTGATTCTCGGAAAAACAACCTATGCTACTCAGATTACGGAAATCAATAAAGATAATATAGACACATTTATAGCTGATGCAATAATGTCGGGGTATGATATATACAGCGACAAAACATATACTGTTGATGCTGAGGTATACAGTATAAAAAACATCAGCAAGGATTGTGCGGTGGCTGTAAGAATCGGAGATGAGGATGCTTATTATGTGTTTACAAATGTATGGTATGAGCCTGATTCGCTGGGAGATTTCATTGCCGATCTCAATCTTAAAAATACGGTTTCCTTCGGAAAGGCTTATGTTGATATTTATAAATACGATACTCTCAGCACCTCTCATACAGAGATAATTTATGCTGACTTTGATGACAATGTGATATGGGATATGCTGACTGATGTAACAGATGCAAAAAATGTTGAATATAATCATCCCTATGACAGAATTGGTATTGAAACCAACCTTCCTATATTAGGATACAAGAATATATCCTTTTGTGTAACGCCCGACGGCTACATCATTACCAATATTCTGGGCACCCAGAAATGCTTCTTCATCGGTACGGAAAAATTTGAAGCTTTTGACAAGTATCTTAAAGATAACGTACCGTCAAAACAGATTGATAACACCTATGAGGTAGCACCTGACGGTGCAATGCCCGGTAAAGGTGACACAGGACAGACAACCCCCGGCTACAATCCCGGCGAAGAAATCACATCACCTCCCTACTACCCTGAAACAGACCCTATCCCTCCCTCGGCAGATTCAGGGGCACAAAGCTCCCCATCCCTTCCCGATTTTGTTGTTGAAGAAACAACTGAAATTAACTGATATTTTTAAGCCTGTCATATAAAAATAAAGGCACAAAACTACTGTAAAAGGTAGCTTTGTGCCTGTTTTTATTCATTATAACAAAAAAACCCTCCGAAGGATTTCTCCTTCGGGGGGAAATTTCATTTAGGTTCGCATATCTTCGAAAAATCTTAACTGAAAAGATTCTTGAAGAAATCTGCAATCTTCTGGAAGAATTCAGCAATCTTCTGGAAGAATGCTAAGAATCCGTTGGGAGCAATACCTGTATCATCGATGATATCGTCACCTATGTACTTGTTAAGAAGTCCGCTGAGTGAGGAACCGATGCTCTGGATGAATTCAAGATTGCTGCTTTCGAACAGATCATTAAGGAATGAGTAATCACCGTTGAATTCAGCAACGCCGTCCTCTGTTGCATGAATTGTAACGTT
>JAZRTO010000026.1:0-22893 GCA_045652065.1 Acutalibacteraceae bacterium | reverse complement strand
AGCCTTTCTGCCGCTTTCATATTTAACGGTGTAATCCGTATCCTTCTTAAGGGTATTACCCTTGCTATCCTTGACTGTAACAGAAGGAGTCTGCACCTTTCCATTGTAGGTATACTCTGTCTTTGAAAGCTTGATAGTCTTGGGATAGTAAACAGTTGTTGTCTTGGAAACATATCCGCAGACTGAACACTTCTTTTCAACCTTACCGTTCTTTGTAAGGGTAGCCTTGGTAGTTACTGTCTTGTAGGTGTGCTTGATGGTTCTTGTAGCCTTACATACATTACAGCTCTTGTCGCAAGCGTCATCATACTTATGACCGTTAGCCTTACCTGTTGTTGCCTTACATTCCTTACAGGTCTTAGCCTTTGTGCAGGTAGCCGCTGCATAATTATGTGTTATCTTTCTTGTTTCCTTGCATACATTGCAAGATTTATCACAAGAATTGGTGTACTTATGCCCGTTTGCCTTACCGCTTGTAGCTCCGCAAACCTTACAGGTCTTTGCCTTTGTACATGTAGCAACTGCATAATTGTGAGTTATTGCTCTTGTTTCACCGCAGGTGTTACAGGATGTATCGCATACATTATCGTATTTATGACCGTTTGCCTCACCACTTACAGCACCGCATACTGTGCAAGTCTTTGCAGCTGTACAGGTAGCCACCGTATAGTCATGAGATATTGTTCTTGTTGCATTACATACATTGCAAATTGTATCGCATGCATTATCGTACTTATGACCGCTTGCCTCACCACTTATAGCACCACAGACAGTACATGTTTTTGCTGTTGTGCATGTAGCAATCTCATAATCATGTCCCTTTGAATCAACATAGTCCGCAGTATAACTGTCACCGCAAGCACAGGTATAAGTTGTGTATCCCTGCTCTATACAAGTAGGATAAGTTACTACTATATTGTATTCATGCTCACATTCATTTACAATAGCAACAAATTCACGATCATACCTTTCGGCATAAACCTGAGCAGTTGATCCTTTATATCCGTAAATTATTGCATTGTAATCAATAGTGTATTCAGAATTGTAAATTTCACAATCTGAGTTGTTTATTGTTATACTTGTAAGGTTAGAACACCTCACAAATGCCTGCTCCCCGATACCTGCAACGCTATCGGGAATAGTGATACTTGTGAGTGCTTCACATGAGTCGAATGCACGAGTAGCGATACTTGTGACACGGCCAGGTATTGTAATGTCTGCGAGGGATACGCACTCATAAAATGCACAATACCCGATACTTGTAACACTGTCAGGGATAGTGATGTTTACAAGAGATTCGCAAGCTGCGAAAGCAGCATCACCTATGGTCAATGTCTCCGGTTTTATTATACAGCTTTCGATATCTTTTTTTGCTGATACAAGATGCTTTCCGATATATAATATACCATCTTCCCAATTAGAAGGATCATTATAATACCCTGTACAATAGAAGGCCCATTCTCCAATACTTTCAATACCATCCGGAATCGTAATGCTTGTAAGAGCTTCGCATTCACAAAATGCCCTAGCACTGATACTTGTGATACTTTCAGGAATTGTTATGCTTGTAAGAGCCGAGCAATATGCAAAAACATATTCCCCTATACTTGTTACACTATCGGGAATTATGACGCTTACAAGAGATCTGCAACCAGAGAATGCTGAATCTTCAATACATATGACACTGTCAGGAATTATGATACTTTTAAGTGCTGAACATGAGCTGAACGCACCTTTTCCGATACTTGTAACGCTATCGGGAATTGTGACATTTGCAAGAGACAGGCACGAAACAAATACGTAATCATTGATACTTGTAACTGTATTGGGAATTGTAACACTTGTAAGTCTTCTGCAATAGTTAAATGCCTCCACTCCGATACTTGTGACACCGTCAGGAATTTCAATACTTGTAAGACTTTCACAAGAATAGAACGCCCTGCTTCCTATACTTGTGACACTGTCCGGAATTGTAATGTTTTCAAGTTTAGCACAATCAGAAAATGCATTGTCTCCAATAGTCGAAACACCTTCAGGAATAATATAAGTTATTCCTTCATTACCGTCAGGATAACTAATTAATATTGTTTTGGATTTATTGAACAATACCCCGTTCTCGTCATTTGAATAATATTCATTATTCTCATCCACAGAAATGCTTGCAAGTAAGCTACAATCATCAAATGCACAATAACTGATTCTTGTAACACTGTCCGGAATATGAATATTTGCAAGAGAGGTACATTCCCAAAATGAATTATCTCCAATACTGGTTACACTGTCAGGAATTATTACATTAGCAAGATAATTACAAAAAGCAAATGCATAATCACCTATGGTCAGGGTTCCTGCTTTTATTGTACAATTTTCAATATTTTCTTCTGCTCTGACAAGATGCTTTCCTATGTACAATACACCATTTTCCCAGTTTTCCGGATTATTATAATAACCTGTACTATTGAATGCATAAGCACCAATACATTCAACACTATCTGGAACAGTAATATTCTGAAGAGCACTACAACATATAAATGCCTCCACTCCGATACTTGTGACACTGTCGGGTATTATAATACTGGTAAGTGATTTACATTCATAGAATGCATAATCCCCGATAGTTGTAACACTATCAGGTATTGTAATATTTTCAACAGATTCACAATATGCAAATGCCCAATCACCAATACCTGTTACAGGGTATCCATCAAGAGTTGGAGGAATTGAAATATTTCCATCTACGCAATAATAAACATCTGTAATAATTGCTTTACCATCCGACACCTCATAGTAATAATCCCCATCTGTTTCAGCTGATGCCGTAAGGGAAAGTCCAAGTATCAGCATCAGTATTGCAGAAAGAAATAAAAGAGATTTTACGTATTTTTTCATTACACTGCCTCCGGAATTAATTATAATAGCTGATTTTACTTAATCAGCCTGACATTGTAAGTTTAACACTATTTTAACAGAAAAACAATGGCAATATTACCACAAAAAGTCTCTTCAAATTTGGCATATTGCCGACAGAAAAAACATCCTCTTACAAAGGCTTTTTATACATAAAAATTTACTGCACACAACAAATCAGGCACACATGCGCACCGTTAAAAAGTGTGATGTATGCCTGACTTTATTTAATTTATTTTATTTACAGTTTTTGTCAAAAGAGGGGTTGCACTGATAGAAATTCTTGCTGTCAAGTCTGTCGGTTGCAAGGCGCAGTCCCTCGCCAAATCTCTGGTAGTGGACAATTTCTCTTTCTCTTAAGAATTTTATGGGCTCTGCTACGTCGGGGTCATCAACAAAACGGAGAATGTTGTCATATGTCGTTCTTGCCTTCTGTTCTGCCGCAAGGTTTTCGTGAAGGTCTGTTATAACATCTCCCTTTGACTGTATGTATGCGGCGGTAAAGGGAGCACCCGAAGCCGCAACAGGGTAAATTCCCGTTGTATGGTCAACAAAATACTTGTCAAAGCCCGATGCCTCAATTTCCTGTCTTGAAAGATTCTTTGTAAGCTGATATACAATAGCACCGATCATCTCAAGATGTGCTAATTCCTCCGTTCCGATGTCAGTGAGCAAGCCTTTAAGCTCGGGGTACGGCATTGCATAGCGCTGAGATAAATATCTCAGTGACGCACCAAGCTCTCCGTCAGGGCCGCCGTACTGAGAAATTATAATCTGTGCAAGCTTGGGATTACATCTGGTGATTTTCACGGGATACTGTAATTTTTTCTCATATACCCACATCAGCAATCACCTCCTACGTCCCAGGGCCAGGGATTTTTGAGCCACTCGATTCCCTCACCGTTTCTGGGGGACAAGGGTCCGAAGTTTTCTTCAAATTCATCCTTAAGCTGACTTAATTTACTTGAATACTTTTCGTGCATTGCAAGAGCGCTCAGGTCATTAGGATGTGTATTGAGATAAAGGTGAAGCTCCCACAATGCAAACTGTACCGAAGACAGTGTTCTTAATAATTTATCTCGGTTGCTCACTTTAATGCACCTCTTAAGAAAGGCTTATAGAGGTCAGTAAAAAGCGTACCCTTATTCAATGCAACTTCTGCTTCAAATACCGTCTTATCTGTCTGAAAAGGCACATAAGCCATTGTCGTAACCGTGTCCGACGGCAGGGCTGACAATGGTTTAAAGCTGTCAAAATCTTTACAGCAGTCGTTTTTCATTAAACAATCGCTCCTTCTTTAGTATTGAGGTTTCCCTCGCTTCATACTATTCAAAAGGACAAATTGTGTGAATAGCAAAGAAATACCCTGCAGATTAATTTCCGCAGGGTAAAATCTATTTCTTAGGTATAAAAAATTTTAATGTTTCTGAAAGACGGGCAAAAACTGATGGATTCCATTCACTTTCGGTGGCAATATTTAGACCTTTTTCCTCATATAATTTGCAAAGTCTTTTCAGCACCTCATAAAATTCACTGTAATTTTTGTTAGCCTTACTTGTCCAGCCGCACTCTGCTACGGCAAACCAACGTGGGAAGCACATATATTCCAATCTGTCATTGGTGCTTATATGCTCTGTCCATATAGGTGACTCCACACCGATTATTGCTTCTTTTCCCTTACTGCCAAGTCCACGTAAGCTTTCGGGCTCGTACTTATATCCTGCCTTCAACGGGTGCATACCGTAGGGGTAATCCACATAGAAGGGACTGAAGGGTGAAAGTATTGTTTTTCTTCCCTTATTTGCTTCAGCAGCCGTTTTTTCGGGATGCTTCTGCCAATGCTGCACGGCAATTTCAGAGGAAAGCCCCTTACCTTTGAGACAATCATTCCACACAATACACTTTTTGCCCTTATTTTTAAGGTAAACAGCCATTTCATTTATAAACAGGCATTGCAGGTCATTGTAATCAGTAATGCCGTTCTGAGCCATAATCTCAGCACATTTTTTGCAGGAGCGCCAGTTGACCTTGGGGACCTCGTCTCCGCCTATATGTACAGTATCATAAGGAAAAAGCTCACATATTTCATCAAGAATCTTTTTTAGATATCCCTTTGCTTCTACATTTCCGGCACAAATGATATCCCTGAAAATTCCCTGACTTGTCTTTACCTTGACAGCCTCACCTTTGCAGGTAAACTGAGGATAAACGTGAAGAAAAGCACTCTGATGCCCCGGCATATCAAGCTCAGGGATAACATCAATGAATCTTTCCTTACAGAATTCAACGATTTCTCTTATCTCAGACTTTTTATAATATCCGGAATAGGGTTTACCACTTTTGCAGTTAATGAAGCTGTCGCAGTCTCTTACACTTCCCTTTTCCGTAAGCTCGGGAAGCGAGTCCAGTTCAATTCTGAAGCCCTGGTCATCGGAAAGGTGCCAATGGAATTTGTTGAATTTCACATCTGCAGCAGCGGAAATCATTTTTTTAAGCTCTGCAACCGTAAACATATGTCTTGCACAGTCTATCATAAAGCCTCTGTGGGAAAATCTCGGCTTGTCCTTGATTTTCATACAGGGAACGGTGCCGTAAAGCGCAGTAATCTGATTCATTGTAGCCCGGGCATAAAAAAAGCCCTTATCCGTTTTTGCCTTTGAAACAATTTCATCCGGCTTTATTATCAGCTCGTAGCCTTCATCCGTCAAAGAGTCATCCGATTCTTTTCTTGTTATTTCACGAAGCTCAGTTGTACCGCCCGTAAGCTCAATAAACTCAGGCTGAGGGATAAGTCGCATAATGTCACCTCTTAAATCACCATTTCATATTCGCCGAGATTTCCGTTTTCAAAATAACGCTTAAGATCATAAGGTGTATAAATACCCGTATCTGTTACCACACCGCTTACAAGCTCCGGAGGAGTTATATCAAATGCGGGATAGTAACCCTTTACACCCTCTGCAGTGGTCTTTGTTCCGAGAGCCTGAAGTGAGAAATCGGGATCTCTCATTTCAATTTTAACGGTATCAATTGTAGGATGCACATGATCGGGAGCACCCGTTACAAAATAGGGAATCTTATTATACTTTGCGGCAATTGCAATCTGGAAGGTACCTACCTTATTTACTACATATCCGTCCATACAGATAGCATCCGCAGCCGATGTAAATACATCAATATTTTCATTTTTCATTACAAAGGCAGGCATATTATCGGTAATTACCGTAACATCCATTCCCATATCGTTACATACGGTGGCAGTAAGCCTTGCCCCCTGAAAATACGGTCTTGTTTCGGGACAGAAGATTCTTACATCCCCCTTGCCCTGCTCCTTTAACACTCTGCACATCTGACCTACAATGGTCTCACCGAAGCACTGTGTCATTACAGCACCGTGGGCAGGCACCATATCCGCAAGATATTTTGCCATTTTATAGACCTTATTATATCTCATATTGTTAATGGCAACAGTATATCTGACAATAGCCTCGGACACATTTTTACCCTCAGCTATCGCCTTTTTAGCAGCATCAAGACAACCGCCCGTAATAAGTCCCATACGGTTAGCTGTTGTGGGTCTTGCGTGGGAAATGGTATATGCGGCCTTTTCTAAAAATTCAATCTGTTCTTTTTCTGACTTGTCCTTACATTCATATGCGGCAAGGGCCATACCGGCCGCTGCGGCAGTATAGGGGCCTGCACTCTGAGTTACCATATCCTTTATAGCCTTAGTTACCTCAAGATGATTCTTACAGGTAACAAATTCCGTTCTTAAAGGGTAAATTCTTCTGTCCAGAATCTTAACGGCACCGTCTTCATACCAGGCTATATTTTCATACTGAAGCATAAATGCCAGACTTTTATCTGCTCTTTCCATAATTACTCCTTAATATAAATGTGAAACGGCTTTTTTCACATCGTAATAAATCTTTTCCTTGTCAAGGGTCATAAACTCGCCCTTCTCGTAAAGCACCTTACCGTCACAGACAGTCATTATAACATCGCTTCTGCCTGCAGAATAAACAACAAGTGCGGCTTCATCAAGACAGGGGATCATATTAGGCGCATCGGTACCGATTGCTATAAAATCAGCCTTATACCCAGGAAGAAGATTACCGCAGTTTTCTCTGCCCTGAAGAATTGCACCGTTAAGGGTTGCCATTTTTAGTATCTTTTCTGCACTCATAATTGTGGCATCACGATGGAAGCCATTATGAATAACGGAAGCTATGTGCATTTCTTCAAGCATATCAAGATTGTTGTTGCTTGCCGCACCGTCTGTACCAAGAGCAACATTTATTCCTTTTGCAAGAAAATCTTCAACAGGAGCAAAGCCGCTTCCCAGCTTCATATTGCTTGTGGGATTATGTACAACAGATATATTGTGCCGCTTAAAAATTTCCATATCGTCTTCCGATAAAAAGACACAGTGTGCTGCAAAGGCACGGGAATCAAAGGCACCGAGAGATTCAAACCACTTTGCAGGAGTCATATTATATTTTTCAATACATTCATTATGCTCCTTCATAGTTTCGGAAATATGAATATGCATATTTCCCTGTTTTTCTCTGCAAAGTGCGCTGTAGTAACGGGTAGTCTTCTCGTCGCAGGTATACTCTGCGTGAATACAGAAATCCACAAGTATTCTGCTGTCATATGCCTTATTATAATTGTCAAAAAGGTCAAGAGACTGCTTTATTCTGTAGGAATCCTTAGGATCTTCCGTGGGGTCAAAGCACTGTACAGGACGGGAAATGTTTGCACGAAGTCCGGCCTTACCTACTGCTTCGCAGGTTCTTTCAGGCTCAAAATACATATCGGAGAAGCTGACTGTTCCCGAGGAAATCATTTCCATAAGTGCAAGATAGCTTCCTGCCTCAATATCTTCAGCTGTCAGCTTGTCTTCAACAGGAAAAACCTTTTCAAAAAGCCATTTATCAAGAGGCAGGTCACTTCCCACACCTCTTAAAAGTGTCATCGGTGAGTGAGTATGGCAATTATAGATACCGGGCATAATTATTGTACCCGACATATCCTTTATGCAGTCAAAGTCCTCCTGCGGTGCTGTCATACCCACATAGGAAATAACATCATCATTAACTGCAAAAAATCCATTTCTTATAACATTGATTTTTTCATCAATAAAATTTATTATTGAAGCATTTTTGTAAAGTGTTTTCATAATTATAACCTGCTTATAAGTTTTTCTACATAATCACAGAAGGGCACGCTTATACGGTCAGCAGTCTCCCCTACTTCTTCATCCGTAAGCTTTCTGTCAAGCACACCGGCCGCCATATTGGTCATTACGGAAAGACCCAAAAGTGGCATTGAGCAATGTGCTGCGGTAAGAGCCTCAGTAACGGTAGACATTCCCACCGCGTCAGCACCGAGAATCCTTGCGGCTCTTATCTCTGCGGGAGTTTCAAACTGCGGTCCCGTAAAGTACATATACACACCCTCTCTGAATGTAAGAGAAGAGCCTTCAGTACACTCCTTTGCAATATCTCTGAGACTTTTTGTGTACATATCTGTTGTATCAAAAAACCTGGGGCCGAACTCTTCTATATTATCGCCCTGTAGGGGGCTGGCACCCGTAAGCTTCAGATGATCTTTAATTATCATAATATCGCCCACATTATAATCTGTGTTTACTGCACCTGCAGCATTGGTTACAATGACTTTTTGTACACCTAAAAGCTTAAAAAGCCTTATGGGGAGAGTAAGCATTTCAAAGGGATACCCTTCATAATGATGGAATCTTCCCGACATACAGATAACCTTTTTGCCGCTTAATGTTCCGAAAACAAGTCTTCCCTCGTGGGACTGCACAGTAGAAACAAGAAAATTGGGAATATCCTTATATTCAATCACAACGGGATTTTCTATCCTCTTTGCAATGCTTTTAAGTCCCGAGCCGAGAATTATACCGATTTCAGGCTCGTCCTTTATAATATTTTTGACAAAATCTGCAGATTTCTTAAAAAACTGAAAATTAATTTCGGACATACAAAACACCACATTATAAATATTAACACAAATAAACAGCGTTGGCAATAAATTGCTTTACATTTTATTATTAGTATGATAAAATGACTGTGCGACACTAACTGAATAATTATAGTCTAATGACGGGAAAATACCTTGGTAAAAGGTGTTTTCTCAGTTCCGTCGTTGGACTTAAAATGGTTAGTGTCGCAGCTATACCGAGGGAACACTTTTTCGGCACATCCTTCGAGGATGTGCTTTTTTATTTATCGGGGTGAAAAAATATGAAAAAGCTTCTTATTCTCCTTTGTCTGGTTGCGGCACTGCTTACTTTTCCTGTATACTCTGAGGAATATACACACGGCATATACAAAATCACTTTTTCAGAGAACTTAATATCAAACGATTCCGTGGGAAATGATTGGACTGTATCATATACCTGCGATGAAAAACCCATTGCCGACGGTGAAACACTGACTGTACCGCTGAATGATCCCACGACAAAGGTAATAGATATAACCATTACAGAAAAAGATAAAATTCCCGATATCGGAAGGGGCTCTGTATCTGTTACATTTAACGGCGAATCAGAAATAAATACAATTGTCACCGTAACAGAAAACGGCGGCAGATATCAGGGAAACAAAGCACAATGGAAAATAATGTGCAATGCAGAACTTATAAAAAAGACTTAACAAAAAAAGGTATGCAGATAACGCATACCTTTTTTTCTTAGCCACACAAAATTAATTAGCTTACTTTACACTAAAAAGAATTTCACCGTAAGAGGGATAGGGCCAGAATGCTGAATGTGTCTTGGTTTCAAGCTCATCAACAAGAATACGAAGCTCTGTCATACAAGAAAGAAGCTTATCCTTGCTGAAATGAGAAAGAGCTGTATTATCGGGACACTCAAGTGCCTCTATCATATAACCTTCAAGCTCTTTCTTTTTTGAGAAAGCAGCACTCTGAAGAGTTGAAAGGTCTTTTACAAGCTCTGATTCGTAATCGCAGGGAATTTCCGCACAGAGACTCTTCTTGGTAAGAGCCGTTCCTGCAAGCTCACGGATATAACCGCTGACTGCAGGTAAAATATCCTTATTAACCATATCAAGCATTGTAAGTGCTTCAATGTTTATAATCTTACAGTAATTCTCTGAAAGAATTTCATAACGCGCATTGAGTTCCTCTACAGAATAAACCTTATGGGTAGTGAAAAGCTCAATATTCTTTTCGGCAACGAGAGCGGGAAGCGCATCGGGAGTGGTCTTCATATTGAGAAGTCCTCTCTTTTCTGCTTCAAAAATCCAGGCATCATCATAACCGTTACCGTTGAAAATAATTCTCTTATGCTGAGATATAGTTTTCCTTATAAGCTGATGAAGGGCACTTTCAAAGTCTTCTGCATTTTCCAGCACATCAGCAAACTGTCTCAGAGCCTCCGCAACTGCGGTATTAAGAACAACATTACAATTTGAAATTGTATTTGATGAGCCGAGCATTCTGAATTCGAACTTATTTCCCGTGAAAGCAAAGGGAGAAGTTCTGTTTCTGTCTGTTGTATCCTTAGGGAATTTGGGAAGAGTATGAACACCGATACGAAGAATCTCCTTCTCCTTTGTTCCGTATGCTCTGTCTTCCTCAATTGCTTCAAGAATCTCTGTAAGCTCAGCACCGAGGAACATTGAAACAACCGCGGGGGGGGCTTCGAGAGCACCGAGTCTGTGGTCATTTCCTGCAGCAGCTACTGAAACTCTCAGAAGATCCTGATATTCGTCAACAGCCTTTATAACTGCACAGAGAAAAAGAAGGAACTGTGCATTTTCACCGGGAGTATCGCCGGGATTGAGCAGATTGATGCCCGTATCAGTGGAAATAGACCAGTTATTATGCTTACCGCTTCCGTTAACACCGGCAAAGGGCTTTTCGTGAAGAAGGCATACCATATTGTGTCTTCTTGCAATCTTCTGCATAAGCTCCATTGTAAGCTGATTCTGGTCAGCTGAAATGTTCGTTGTAGTAAAAACGGGGGCTAACTCGTGCTGTGCGGGAGCCGCCTCGTTATGTTCTGTTTTAGCAAAAATACCAAGCTTCCAGAGCTCTTCATCAAGCTCTGTCATAAAAGCCTTTATACGGGGCTTTATGGCACCGAAATAGTGGTCATCAAGCTCCTGTCCCTTGGGAGGACGTGCACCGAAAAGAGTTCTTCCCGTAAACACAAGATCCTTTCTCTTTTCAAAAACATCTTTGTCAACAAGGAAATACTCCTGCTCAGCTCCGACTGTTGTATTTATTCTTGTTACATTTTCGTGGCCGAAAAGCTTAATAACTCTCATTGCCTGACGGTTAATGGCTTCCATTGAACGCAGAAGGGGGGTTTTTGCATCAAGGGCATGACCGCCATAGGAGCAGAAGGCGGTAGGTATACAAAGCACCCCGTCTTTGATAAAGGCATAGGAAGTAGCATCCCATGCAGTATAGCCTCTTGCTTCAAAGGTAGCACGAAGACCGCCCGAAGGGAAAGAAGAAGCATCAGGCTCACCCTGAATAAGCTCTTTACCTGAAAACTCCATAATAACCTTATTTCCGTCAACGGGAGAAATAAAGCTGTCGTGCTTCTCTGCCGTAATACCTGTCATGGGCTGGAACCAATGGGTGTAGTGCGTAGCACCCTTTTCAATAGCCCAGTCCTTCATAGCATTAGCAACAACATTAGCAAGACCTAATTCAAGATGCTTACCGAGCTTTATTGTTCTCTGAAGAAGCTTATAGGTTTCGTGAGGAAGCTTTTCCTTCATCACATTATCATTAAAAACATTCAAGCCGAAATATTCACTTACTCTTACCATAGCTTACCCCTTCAAAATAATATAATGGGGCCGCAGAAAAACTGCAGCCCCTTTGCTGTCTCGGGTATTTTATATCAATACTGCGTTTTTGTCAAGTAGCTGACGAGAATTTTCCGCAGTTTATCTTTTTTTATTCAGCTGTTTCAGGCTCAATGAGGCCGTAACCTCCGTCTTCGCGTCTGTAAACAACTGCTACCGAATCATTTGCCGAATTGCGGAACATATAAAACTGATGTCCCAGCATATTCATCTGAAGAATTGCTTCATCAACCGACTGTGGTTTGATGGGAATGGTTTTTGTTCTGACAAGCTCAAACTCGGGTTCTTCATCCACAAGCCCCTGATAGTCATCAAATGCACCTGAGCGCAGGCGTTTTTCAAGCTTAGTTTTGTTTTTACGAATCTGACGGATGAGAAGATCTACACAATTGTCAAGTGCTTCATTCATATTCTCCGCCTTTGCCTGTGCCCTGAAAATCATCCCGTCATTCACAACTGTGATTTCCACGGTCTGCGAAGTTTTCTCCACGGTTGCAGTTACTTTTGCTGTGGCTGAATCTCCGAAGAAGCGGTCAATCTTTGTAAGCTTCTTTTCCGCATGCTCCTTAAAGGAATCTCTTGGAGTACATTTTCTGCCGATAACTGTAATTTTCATAACTACATCCCCTTTGGAATAGATTAACAAAAAGAAAAACGGACGGATACCGAAGAAAATATATTTTCTTCCTTCACCGCCCTTCTCTCTGTTTCAATTGTATTATACCATTATCAAAGGAGTTTGTAAAGAGATTTTTATACAATTTCACTACTTTTTTTGAAGGTTTTTGAAAAATTTTATAAACTATGCAACATTTGTCGTTTTTTATATTTCAAATGTAATATGACGAGTCACATGACATCCGATATTTACGGCTACGGGCAGCCCCGCAATATGTGTGGGGTAAGCTTCAATATGACAGGCAAGTGCCGTGCAATCCCCCGAAAATCCCTGAGGACCGATACCTGTCTTATTTACCGCCTCAACGATTTCCTTTTCCATTTCTGCATAAAAGGAATTGCTGTTAGGCGCATCCGCATTTCTGCAAAGTGCTTTTTTTGAAAGATATGCAGAATATTCAAAATCTCCGCCGATACCCAAACCGATTACTATCGGCGGACAAGGTCTTGCATCAGCTTCCTTTACAACAGACACAACAAAATCAATTATATCCTTTTTGGTTGCAGTAGGATTGAACATTTTAATTCTGCTCATATTTTCACTGCCGAATCCCTTAGGTGCTACAACAAAACGGATTTTGTCCCCCGGAACAATTTTCGTATGAATTACGGCAGGAGTATTATCTCCCGTATTGTCACGGAAAAGAGGGTCTTTTACAACAGATTTACGAAGAAAACCTTCGGTATACCCTTTTGCGACACCAAGATTTACAGCATCTTCAAAGCTGCCGCCCGTAATATGAATATCCTGTCCGACTTCGGCAAAAATTACTGCCATTCCGCAGTCCTGACAAATGGGAATCTGCTTTTCTTCAGCTATAAGGTAATTTTTTTCCATATCGGAAAAAATATCCTTTGCAATGCTTACAGTTTCCTTTTCGCCGTATTCTCTTATTTTCCTTTTAAGATCGTCCGGCAGATATATATTGGCTTTTATAACCGCTTCTTTTACTGCCTCGGAAATTACACTTACATTTATTTCTCTCATTTTTTACTCCCGTAAAGAATAAACCGCTGTATGTAACAAAAACATATCAGCGGATATAGTATGTGATAAATTATTTGTTGTAACCGCGGCGAGTACCGGTCTTGAAATCTCCGCTTTTCTTGAGGACGGATATTTTCTCATCACTTTCCTGCTTGAACTTAGCCATCATATCTTCAAAAGACATAGGTGCTGCGGCCTGCTGCTGAGGCTTTGATTCCCTGTTGGAATAACCTCTCTGGGAATTATTTTTTGAAAAGCCTGACTGCTGAGGATTTTTTCTGGGTGCCTCACGTGTTTTTTCAGGAGCAGGAAAGGTCTGCTTGATAGAAAGGCTTATCTTATTATTCTCGTTTATGGCAAGAACTTTTACCTTTACCTCCTGACCTTCCGAAAGAAATTCCGTTATGTCGTTGACATAAGTTGCGGCAACCTCGGAAATATGTACCATTCCGCTTTCACCGTTTGACATTCTGACGAATGCGCCGAATGAAGTAAGTCCTGTGACTTTGCCTTCATAAATTTCACCGATCAGTGACTGCATAAATTAAAGGGTCCTCCTAAAATCAGAGATTTATTAAACCGCTGAAGCATCAGCGGTCATTTACTTATTTACCGGGAGTTGCATCATAATAAACCTTCTCATCCGGATAAGCATATCCTCTTTCACGGGCAAGGTGCTCATAAAGCTCTGCCTCGTCAGAGTTATTGATGAGATAGTCCATCTCCTGGTTTTCCTGTTGTAACTGTTCAAGCTGACCTTTAAGCGCATCAAGCTTGTTCTGTTTTTCATTTGAATCTATTGAAACGGTAGCAAATACCGTAACGGATGCAACAAAAGCCACAATTATGCAAAGTATGAGAATGATACTGCGGCGACCGGAAGCCTTAGTCAAAAAAAACACCGTCTTTCACTTATATATGTAAAAAATTATACTTACACTAATGCAATAATTATATAATAGAAATCCAATGATATCAAGTGCTTTTTGTAATTTTTTTCTTTTTTTTCGGATATTCCGATATTTTTTTTAATGCTGTCCGCATCTGCTCATAAATTTTTCTGTAGCGACTCCTTATCTGTGTCCCGGGAAACATAAAAAATATGATAAATCCAATAAGCTCACCTGCTGCAACATAGAATCGCAGCATCCCCGAGCAATACTTAAGAGAGAAAATGAAGCACAGAAATGCAGAAATAACAAAAAATATCACATCTCTCAAAAAATACGGAAATACTCTTTTTCTGCAATTAAAGGTCATAAGCATCAGCAATGAAAATATAATCCCCAGCAGATACCCCATTCCCACAGCCTTTATAAACACAGACAGCTGCACCTGATGAAGAAATCCCGTTATCATCTGAATAACCTGCCTAAAAATCCCGGATGCTTTTCATATTTTTCCGAATAGCTGACAGAATTAATCTTTCCCGATGCCGTGACATCACCGCTGTCAGTATTAAGTACGCTGACCTGAAGCCCCTCTCCCTTAACAGTCACCTGACCGTAAGATGTAAAAAGAGTAATTTCCTCATCATTGAAATTATCAACCTCCGTAACACCGGAAATAACAAGATTCCGTCTGTCCTCAATTATAAGTGAATGCGGAAGCTTAGGCTTTTTTTCTTCCATTCGTATCTCCCCTTTTATGTTACTCATTTCATTATATGAATCGAATACTGCATATATCAAAAATCAATAAAAATGTTTCATCCTTTTCGGTGATTTATATAATGAAATTAAGGGAAATTTATGGTAGAATTAAATAAATTTATTTCAGGAGGATTTTATTATGGTACGAATTGAAATGGATAACGGTGCGATTATAGATATTGAGCTTTATCCCGATAAAGCACCCCAGACTGTTGCAAACTTTGAAAAGCTTGTAGCATCAGGCTTTTATGACGGACTTACCTTCCACCGCATTATCAGAGGCTTTATGATTCAGGGCGGTGACCCCGAAGGCACAGGCATGGGCGGTGCTAAGGAAAAGATTTACGGTGAATTCGCTTCAAACGGCTTCCCTCAGAACGATCTTAAGCACACCAAGGGTGTTATCTCAATGGCTCGTTCAATGGCTCCTAACTCTGCTTCCTCACAGTTTTTCATTATGCACGAGGATGCACCCCACCTTGACGGCAGTTATGCTGCTTTCGGTAAGGTAGTTAACGGAATTGATGCAGTTGATGAAATTGCCTGCACAAGAACCGGCTTCGGTGACAGACCGGTTACTCCCGTTGTCATAAAGAAAATGACTCTTATCTGATAATAAAAGCTTTCCGTCTGCAAAACATATGCAGACGGATTTTTTTACAGTAAAGGACTGACAAATTCTTATCATAAAAATATGGGTTCGACAAGACAAAGGTCTGCCGAACCCACTTTATTATTCCTTTTACGCGATATGCAATTGATTACATATTCTGGAAAATATTAAGTATAACACCACCGGCAATAACTGAAGCTATCTGACCGGAAACATTAACACCGATAGACTGCATAAGTAGATGGTTCTGGGGATCCTCCTGAATACCGAGCTTATGAACAATACGTCCTGCCATGGGGAAAGCAGAAATACCTGCAGCACCGATCATGGGATTGATCTTTGTCTTAAGGAAAATATTGAGAACCTTTGCAAAGATAACACCGCCTGCAGTATCAAATACGAAAGCAAAGAGACCAAGACCCATAATAAGAAGAGTTTCCTTCTTAAGGAACTGCTCTGCCTGCATCTGTGAAGCGATTGTGATACCGAGGAAAATTGTGATAAGGTTTGCAAGAACCTTCTGTGCTGTCTCGGAAAGAGAATCAAGAACCCCGCATTCTCTCATAAGATTACCGAACATAAGGAAGCCGATAAGAGCAACTGATGAAGGAGCAACAAGACCTGCAACTGCTGTAATGATGATGGGGAAAAGGATTCTTGTAATCTTGGAAACAGACTTGGGTCTGTAGGGCATTCTTATCATACGCTCTTTTCTTGTAGTGAGAGCCTTGATAATGGGAGGCTGAATAATGGGTACAAGAGCCATATATGAATATGCCGCAACCATAATTGCACCAAGGTACTGTGACTGCAGCTTCTGTGCAACAACGATAGCTGTGGGGCCGTCAGCAGCACCGATAATTGCTATTGATGCAGCATCATTTGCAGGGAAAAATCTTGATGCAAGGCAAAGGGTAAAGAAAATACCGAACTGTGCCGCAGCACCGAAAATCATAAGCTTGGGATTGGAAAGAATAGGACCGAAGTCTATCATCGCACCGATACCGATAAACAAAATAAGCGGGAAA
Source organism: Acutalibacteraceae bacterium (assembly GCA_045652065.1). GTDB lineage: Bacteria > Bacillota > Clostridia > Oscillospirales > Acutalibacteraceae > RUG806. The sequence continues at coordinate 6,151 of JAZRTO010000026.1, read as the reverse complement.
AGCTCATTTGAAATACCCATTTCATAAAGGGTACTCAAGGGGCCCTCAGCGATCAGCACATCCTCAACAAACTGATTGACAGCACCCGATATGGGAAGGTTTACCATAATTGCACCAAAGCCCATAGGAAGAAGAAGTGTAGGTTCCATTTCCTTTTTTATAGCCAGGAATATAAGTGTACCGCCTATAATCCACATAACTATCATTCGCCAGTCAAACTCAGCAAAATGACTAAACATTTCAGCAATTGAAAACATTTTTGTATTTTCCTTTCAGTTTATTTTTTCGACAAAATATTACCACTTTGCCGAAACACAAAATCGGAAAAATTATAACACATCAAAAGCAACAAGTCAATTAAAAATTAGTTTTTTTGCTTGTTACAGTCTGATAAATTTTTCACTCCCTTTTTCTTTCAGCCACCAAGAAAGAAGAAAGGCTATTACAGCAAACACAACGGATGCAGATATTAAAAATCCCCAAGACGACAAAAGGTCTGCCGTCAAGATTTCAGCAAACAGTAAAACGAGTCCGTAAGCAAAGCCGGAAAAAACACCCAGAAGAGATGACATACTCTGCTTAACAGGCGAGGTTTCATTTGTCCATTCCATTTTCGGAAAAAGAATATTTATAATTAGTCCCGTTGCAGCACAGACGAAGGTAAATAATAAACTGAATATGATAAAAAGAATCGCAGTCAGAATATCTGTGCCAAGGCTTATTGCAACAATTATATTGCCGATTATAAGAGGTATTCCCGAAAAAATCATATGAAGCATTATTTTTCCAAAAAACACATCCGTTACTTTGCAGGGCATAGAATGTAAAAGATAAACATTTTTCCCTTCAAGCGAAACAGAAACAGATGTAATATTATTACTTGAAGAAATAAGACAAAGAGCAATCCCCGCAATAAGGGGAACAGAAACAGACTGAAAGCCGTTCTGTAACAAAATAGGCAGTATTGCCTCTTTTTTCAGTGCAAGAACGATAGCTGCAGCCATCACCATAACAGAGCCGAAGGAACAGTTAAGAATGTAAACAGGGGTGTTTTTGAAATACAGAAGCTCCTTTTTGCAAAAAGCATATTTTGCAGACATTCGTCTGCCTCTTTTCTCCTTATATTTCCGCTTTTTCATTCCCCGGTTTACAGTTGCAAGACTGAAAAATGTACGGGAAAGAATAAAGAAAATTACAACAAATGCAAATAGAGAAACAAGGGCAAATGCAAGAAATGATACAATATCGCCATTTAACCCCTCACCGAAAAGATAAAAAGGATAAAACCATTTCTTTATTACTGCAATTACTTCTTCCGGCTGATATACAAGAATAGTGATAAATGAATTCAATTTAAGGCTTGCAAAATAGTATACACCGAGAAAGCCCAGAGAAGCCGCTACCGTTATAAGACTTTTATTCCGTATTTTCGAGGCAAACAATGCAATAACAAAACCAAGTATCATTGCGACGGCAAGTGACAGAAAAGGAAGTATCAGCATATTTATAACAAACAGTATAAATACTGTTGCACTGAAGCCCGAAAATGCAAAAAATACTATAACGGCAGGAATCAGTACAAGCGCCTCAAAGCCGAGAGTAGTTATATAAAGCCCTGCCATTCTTGCAAAAAGTATCAAAGAAGGAGAAACGGGCATTGAAAGGAGCATGTCATTGTCTTTTGCAGCATAAAGAGCATTATAGGTAAGAAATACACTTCCCATCAACCCCGTAAGCACGGAAAGTATGCCGAAAACAGAAAGATATAATGCCTGATTTTCGCCTTCAAGCACCGGTGCCATCATATATGCAACAGAAAAGAACATTCCGAAAAAAGAAAATCCCATAAACAGCATAAGAATAACTGCACCGGCTTTTGCACCTGAACCGCTTCTTTTTCCGTCTTTTCCTTTAATAGTAAAGCCTGAGAAAAACTCAAGCAGCTGTTTTTTCAAAAGAGCCTTAAGCATGGTCTTCACCCAATTCAAGGAAGATTTCTTCAAGAGAAGCATCTCCCCTTACCTCCTCGGTTTTTCCGCTTAACATAAGCTTTCCGTCTTTTATAATTGCAACCTTATCGCAAAGCTTTTCCGCCACCTCAAGCACATGAGTAGAAAAGAATATTGCGCCACCCGAATTACAAATATCGCGCATAATTCCCTTTAAGATATGTGCTGCTTTCGGATCAAGTCCAACAAAGGGTTCATCCATTATAATAAGCTTCGGATTATGGATAAGAGCAGAAATTACCGCAAGCTTCTGCTTCATTCCGTGAGAATATGACTTCACGGTCTGACCAAGATCATCTGTAAGCCCGAACATATCGGAATATTTCCTTATTCTTTCCTGTCTTTCTTCTGCACTGACCCCAAAAATATCGGCTACGAAATTAAGAAATTGTATTCCCGTCATAAAATCGTAAAGCTCGGGATTATCGGGAATATAAGCGAGAATTTTTTTACATTCAACAGGCTTTTCCTTAACGGACATGCCGTCAATAAATATCTCGCCCTCATCAAAGGAAAGTATACCGCAGCAGGATTTTATTGTTGTTGTCTTACCTGCTCCGTTATGACCGATAAAGCCGTAAATCTCTCCTTTTTCTATGTGCAAAGAGAGATTATCCACAGCCTTTTTATCACCGTATTTTTTTGTAAGATTCTGAATTTTAAGCATATAAATCACCATATCAATTCTAACAGAAATTTAATTCTAAATCAAGAAAAAAGAACTCCCGACAGAAATTCTGTCAGGAGCTTAAGCTTTACCAGTTAATTTTCCATGTTTCGCTCTGTGAGCCTTCACATTCACCGGCTGCAGTAATACCGAATATCTTTGCTTCAACAGCTATATGAATGGGAATTTTGTAATCAACAGAGGTCACATAGCCGTCTGAATTGATAACACAATCCATTGTTGTTCCGGAATATGTTATATCAAGATAGTTAAGTGATATGGTTCCGAGATCGACGTCTGAAGCATCAAGATAGCCGACACTTGCAGCATGATGCTTGGGATGATCGGTAAGAGTACCCACTTCCTTTACAAGCTGAATATGTACAATTGTGTCGTTGCCGCTCTTTGATGCGGATGCTGCAGCAATACCGTCTTCGGTAAGAGTAAATGCTCCGCGCTTAGGAAGAAGCAGAGGAACATTTTCACCCTCGGCATTTGTCGTTCTTCCGCCGATAAAGGTAAGAGTTTCCTGAGAAGGCTTTGCAACACTGGCGATTATACCGTCTGCTGCATCCATAATGAGCTTTCCGCCGGGAGCCTTTGTTACACGCACATCAAATGCTTCCTCGTGGTCAACAGTTATAGTATCGGAAAATGCCTTTGTTTTTGTAACGGCATCAGTTGTAAACTTAAGAATTTCTGCAGTTGTCCAGGTTGCAGGATCAGACTGGGCAGGCTGTGTTGAAATTTCAGGCTGAACGGGAGCACCTGTTGTAAACTCAGGCTGTATAGGAGCAACAGTAGAAATTTCGGGCTGTACGGGAGTGCCTGTTGTTACCTCGGGCTGTGCGGGCAAAGTGGGAATATTAGGGACAGGAGCAGCTGTAGTCTGCACCGGTGCCGGCTGAGTAGTGACCACAAAATTGGGATTTTCAACATATATTATAGTGGTGCGGTCTTCGGCTGAAGACTGACCGGGTCTTGTGGTAATCTCAAGAATATTGCTTGTATATCTTAAGCAACCGCTGAAAGAAAGTATTGCAGCAAGGGAAAGCACCACTGCCAATGCTTTTTTTACGCTGTTCATTATTTATCCTCCTAAAAATCGACTTATTATATAATAAACGAGAAACACACAATAATCAATAGACAACTGAAAAATAATATGTACAAATTTGTAAACTTTTTATGGCTTATATATAAAATGCCTTGTTTAGCCAGGCGCGGATGTGCTTACTTCTGTTGCAATAGACAAAAAATGCTGTCATAACAAAGGTACAAACTGCAATTACAATACCGACAACAAGAAAATTCATATTCCGGGTAAAATGTGCGGTAAAAAGTCCTGCAAGCAATGAAACAATTGTCGTTTCAAGAAGAAAAATAACAACATTGGCTGTCCAATGATGCTTCCGCTTTCTGCTCCACAAGATAAGGCACAGCACCGAGGCGGAAATCAACGCTACAATACTCAAGGTACTTTTAGTTATTGCTGCATCTATTCCGTGAAGAGTAAACACGGTTAAAAAGAAACCGGCAACCGCTACGGTATCAAATGCCCACATAAGAAAGGGTCTGCTTTTCTTTGTAAAAAAGGGAAATACGAAAAGCACCCACAGAAGAAGGCTTGAAACACCGGCATATACTGACCAGAAGCCCTGTCTGATAAAAAATATATTAAGGAAAAGCATAACTATATTGGGAATCAGCATAATTACGGATATCACAAATGCAATAAATTCCTTCTTTATACTTTTAGGGAGTTGGATATTTTCGGAAAAAGGCTTTTCTGCTTTAATTTCTTCCGCAATTTCATTTGGATTTATTACCGGAGTTGAACAAAGTGCGCATTTTTTTGCACTTTTATCAAGCTCCACTCCGCAGTTAACACAATATGACACAATAAAACTCCCTTCTTATTCTCTGTTACTTTCAATTTTAACGTGCAGTCCCATTTTTACTAATGCTGTGAAAAAGTCTCTTTCCACGTCACTTTCAACATAGGAATTTGCAAATGTAATGCAAAGATTATTGTTAATTGTCGCTACCCCAATTCTTGCAGCATTAACCTTGCCGGGTGGCGGAATAAAAACAATTTTTTCTGTATATTTACGCATTTCTTCGGGAATTATAACAGCACCGAGATTTGTAAGAAGACAGGAATTTGTCTGCTCAGCGGTTATTGCAAAAGAAACACCCACTCCTAAGTTCTTTATTACAAGAGGAAGCGCTCTGACAAAGATATTTCTTTCAATTCCCATATTAGCGGTTATCATCATATTAAGTTCTTTTTTGTCTCTTTGCAATCTCAGCTGATATTTCGCCTGCCGGAGCAGCTCATCAAAGGTATATTCTCCTTTGTTAGGATCCACCTTTACTCTTAAGCATATGGAGAAATTTCTGAGAGTTTCCGAGTTGAAGGTTCGTCTCAGGTCAATGGGAACCTGAATACATACCTCTTTAAGTTTTCTTTCTTCCCGTGCCTGCTTCTTGCATAATACATCAAGCATAACGGCACAAAGAAATTCTGTAACGGTAACACCCTTTGCCTTGGCAAGGGCGTGAAGATCATCAAAGGGAATTATTCCCGAAGTATAGTTTGTAGTATGCCAGGGCATTCTTGTGCCCTTTGCATGATAACAGAATTTATCTGCTCTGTTGTACTTTGCTTTAGAGGTAGCATTCTTTACAAAAGCATCCTCAAGCTCACCCTCACTGTTTTTTTCGTTTATATCAAGCACAAAATCTCCCGCAGGGATATCATAGCCCTTAAGACGGAGATACTGAGCAACAAGAGTTGACAGCAAAACCGCCCCTCCGTGTCCGTCACTTAAAACATGATACATATCAACGGAAATACGGTTTCCGTGATAAAATACCTTAAAGAGAAAGTTTCTGTTTTCATTGAATTTTACTCTGTAAAGAGGGTTTTTTATATCCGGGCGAACAACAGGGGTATTGTCATTTTTATCAAGATAAAACCAGAAAAAGCCATAACGTATGCGCACGTCATAGCAGGAAAATCGCGGCATAATATCAAGAAGTGCCCTCTGAAGAATTTCAGGATCAATCTTTTCCTTCAGCTCATAACATATACGGAAGGAGCTTGACCAGGTATTGGAATTCTGTCCCGGGAAAATTTTTGCCGCATTATCAAGTTTAAACCAGAAGCTTTTTTTGTTATTTTTGATTTCTTTCATAAAACATCACATACCGCCGACCGCATATAAGCCGATCGGCGGCAATAAATCAGAATTTTATTTTGCGAGTGCGCCTACAAGAAGCATATATTCACCTATCTGTGCACCGAATTCGGGAGCACCGTCCATAATAAGCTTACCTTCTCTTACGGAAGCAAGCATATCGTCAATGGACATAAGAATACCGAGTGCGGAGTCAAGAGAATCAAAGCGCATTGTAAAGAAAGGCATTGCTCTCTTATATTCGCCCTTACCTGCCTTTGACTTACCTGCCT
>JAZRTO010000025.1:0-9827 GCA_045652065.1 Acutalibacteraceae bacterium | reverse complement strand
CCTATCTGTGCACCGAATTCGGGAGCACCGTCCATAATAAGCTTACCTTCTCTTACGGAAGCGAGCATATCATCAATGGACATAAGTATTCCCAGCGCAGAATCAAGACAATCAAAACGCATTGTAAAGAAAGGCATGGCTCTCTTATATTCGCCCTTACCTGCCTTTGACTTACCTGCCTTGATACGGATATAAGCGGAAACACTTTCTTCTCCGTTAACCTTCCATGCATAAACACGGTCGGGGCTCTTTAATGTCCAGTCGTGAATCTTTTCGTGACCAAGCTTGTTAAGCGTGGAAATACCGACTGAAAGAAGATAGAAATAACACTTAACCAGAAGTCTCTTTGTTTCTTCATCTGCGGGAGGTGTTTCAAGACCTAAAAGACCCGCCATTTTAAGAAGAGCCATCATAAATACACCGAATTCATAAATGAAGTTGACACCCTTCATTTTGGGAAGTGTTGCAGGACCGATTTTGCCCTTAAAGAATGCGTTCATAGCATCAACACTCTTAAATTCAAGCTCTACATACTTCTGCTTTCCGACTCTGTGAGCTACCTTATCTGCATGAACAAGCCACTCGTCACCGTTCACAACAAAATGTGTTGCCCACTTTCCTTCGGGAGCATTACTGTCAAGACAGCTTACCTGATATACACAATGAACCTTCTTGAATTTTGATTTTAAGGAAGGAACATCGGCAACTATGGTCTTAAGAAGAGGAAGAGCACCGCAAAGGAATATTTTATTAGTATAAATAGCTTCAGATGCCATTTTATTCAACCCTTTCTTAAATTAAACCTCGTCGTCCCAATCATCATCAAGCTCAAAGTCAGCTTTCATTACTTCACGGACCGCAGCAATAATACCGTTAGCATCAATACCGAGCTCAGACATAATATCCTCGTGAAGACCGATGGGAGCAAACTTATCCTGAACACCGAGCTTCTTAAATGCACAACCCTTACCGGATTCAACTACAACCTCAGCAACTGCAGAACCGAGACCGCCGAGAACATTGTGGTCTTCAACGGTAATAATACGGCGTGTATCCATAACAGCCTTAACAATTGCTTCTTTGTCAATGGGCTTGATTGTATGCATATCGAGAACTCTTATCTTGAGTCCGTCTGCCTTCTCAAGGAAGTCAGCTGCCTGAACAGCCTGGAATACACAGGATCCGCAGGCAATAATTGTAAGATCTGTACCTTCGTTAACTGTTACAGCCTTACCGATTTCAAAACCGTAATCACTGTCCTTATAAAGAACACGGTCAAATCCGCGGTTAATTCTGATATAGAAGGGACCGGGTGTTTCATAAGCCGCCATAACTGCATTGTAGGTTTCAACACCGTCAGCGGGACAGATAACCGTAAGATTAGGCATTGCACGGGTAACTGCAAGGTCAGTGATAGCATGGTGAGTAGAACCTGCCTGACCGAAAGAAGTACCTGAATGTGTAGCAATAACCTTAGCATTAATATTCTGATAGCAAAGGTCTGTGGAAAGCTGGTCAGCAGCACGAAGAGATGCAAACTGTGAGAATGTGGAAAGGAAAGGTACAAGACCTGCCTTAGCCATACCGGCAGCAACACCGAAAAGGTTCTGCTCGGCAATACCTACATTAAAGAATCTGTCGGGGAATTCCTTCTGGAAATCACCGATTTTTGTGGACTTTGCAAGGTCCGCTGTAAGCGCTACAACCTCAGGATGAGCACGGCCCAGTTCAACGAGAGCCTTACCGTAAATTTCAGCAGTTGAAAGGGATGTGGAGTCAACAGCTGTATAAGTCATTCCGCCTGCCATACTTATTTAGCCTCCTTTTCTACTCTTGCTATTCTCTTCTGATAAGATGCTTCGAGAGCCTTCTGGCCTCTTTCATATTTCTCATCATCAAATGCACCGTAATGCCAGAGATAATCATCTTCGATAAAGTCAATACCGCAGCCCTTGAGAGTATTTGCAACAATCATAACGGGCTTGTCAGTCTTATTTTCATAAGCAAAATCAATAGCTTCGCAAAGCTCCTTGATATTATTACCGTCAATTTCCTTAACAATGAAGCCGAAAGCTTCCCACTTTGCGCAGAAGGGCTCAAGATTCATAACATCTTCAGTTCTTCCGTCGATCATACATTTGTTACGGTCAACAAAGCTGATCATATTTGTGGTTTTATAGTGTACGGCACTCATAGCAGCTTCCCAGTTGGAGCCTTCGTCACATTCACCGTCACCAAGAACTACAAATGTCTTATAATCCTTGCCCTGAAGACGTGCAGCAAGTGCAGTACCTACAGCAATTGACATACCGTGTCCGAGAGAACCTGTTGATGCATCAACACCGACAACCTTATTTGAGTCAAGGTGCATACCCATTTTTGAACCCGAAAGATTGAATGTCTTGAGAAGCTCAACATCATTGAAACCGATATCGCAAAGAGTTGCAGCATAGGAAACACCTGCGTGACCCTTTGAAAGTATAAATCTGTCTCTGTCTTCCCAGTTGGGATCTTCAACCTTGATGTTCATATATTTATGATAGAGAACTGTCATAATATCAAGAACACTAAGACCGCCGCCGATGTGTGCAGAACCTGCCCAGTATGTTGTATCCAGGGTAAGCTTGCGGAGTTCGTGGGCCTTTTTTTCAAGCTGGAGCCATTCTTGTTTTGTTAAAGGCATAGTTTTTTCCTCCTCGAATTTAATATATAAGGATGTAATCCAATATATTTTTTAATTAATATTTTGCTCTGATAGCCTTGAATGCTTCATCGGCAACATCAAGAGTAAACTTAATATCCTCTTCCGTAAGAGAAGCATTGATAAAGTGGTTATGATGTCCTGCGAAGAAGATACCTCTCTTTACACATTCCTGAATCCAGTCCTGATGAATAAAGAGTGAATCATCATCTGCAAGTCTTAAGTAGAACAAAGAGGGCTCACCGGAAACAACCATATTAAAGCCGTTAGCAGTTGCAACCTCTTTAAGTCCGTCTGTCAGCTTAAGACCAAGCTCACGGAACAGCTTAGGAGTATCAAGCTCCTTCATCTTGTTGATACAGGCGATACCTGCAGCAAAGGGCATAGCACTGAGCCAGTATGAGCCGGTATATGAAAGTGAGCTTACTGCATTCTTAAGTGAATCCTTACCGCAGAGTGCAGAAACATTATAACCGTTAGCAAGAGCCTTACAGAAGCAGATAAGATCAGCTTCAAATCCGTAATAGTGGTCGGAGCCGGCAAGGTCAAGTCTGAATCCGCAGCGAACGTCGTCAACAATAAGAACCGAGCCGTTAGCAGTACAAAGCTCTCTTACCTTCTTCCAGTAGCCTTCTGCAGGAAGGCAGTTATCAAGGTAGTTTCCGTGCATATAGGGTGTAGCAATGAATGCTGCAATTTCACCCTTGTTATCATCAAATACCTTCTGAAGCTGGTCAAAATCATTCCAGTCAATGTAAAGGTTGTTTGCAACATCCTCGGGAAGAATACCGGGATAGTCAATTTTCTGTGTCCAGGGAGCAACACCGTGATAGTATCCGTTTACGAAAACAATCTTCTTACGGTGAGTCGCTGCTCTTGCTGTCATAATTGCAGCTGTGGTAACGTCATTACCGTTCTTTGCGAAAAATGCCCAGTCTGCACATGCAACAGTATCCACAAGAAGCTCTGCGAACTCAACCATCTTGTAAGAGGGAGAGGTCATACAGTTGCCCTTCTTGAGCTGTTCCATAGCTGCAGCATCAACATCGGGATCATTGTAGCCGAGAACATTGGGGCCGTATGCACACATATAGTCGATGAATCTGTTTCCGTCAACATCCCAGAAGTATGAGCCCTGTGCTCTGTCACCCATAAGAGGGAATGAAGTAACAGGCATAAAATTACCTTCTGCAGGGCCCAGATGTCCGTAAACACCCGAAGGTACTACCTTTACGGCTCTGTCAAACCACTCACGGCTTTTTGTATAGTTATTTATTTTCATAGCCATTGTTTTTCCTCCCTTATGCAAGATAGAGTGCTACTCTGTCAAGAATTCTGTTAACATTATCAATCATGGAAATCATACCGCCCATAAAGATTTTACCCTCACCTATGCAGGCAATGGAATTCACCTTTCCGTCAAACAGGTCACGTGCAAGTCTGATGCCGTTGAATTCCATAATGGCACGGGGATTTCCCATATCCTTTTTGATACATACGATATGATGATCCTTTACTCTGAGTGTTGCCTTGGGGCCGTCAGTTATGCTCATAAGCACATCACCGTCAACAATGTGATCGGCACTGAACTTACCTATAGCATCCTGATTGCCGATCTGAGCAAGTGAGACAGCTATTGTATAGAACATAAGATTTGTACTGATTTCAAAGAATCTGTCATCCTTCAGATCTTCGGGATCGGGACGCATATACTTTGTAAGAAGATCGGTAAGTGCAACAAAAGACTTAAGAAGGAATCCTATATGGAGAAATCCCTTGCTGGGAATAGGTGTTACGGTACCGTCAATCATTCCGTTGAATTTCTCACAGGAAGAGAAAGGAAGCTTTATATCGCAGTCCGCACGGCAACCGTCTTCCATACGGCAGTATCCGTTTTTGAAATAAAGTGTAGCAGCAGGGCCGCCCTTAACCTCAAGGCCAATTGATATAGGCTTCTTGTTTGTAAGAAGGGCACGCGCATTTTCGTCAAGCTCGCAAAGATTTTCAAGAGTTCCGAGGATACCATACATATTTATGTATGCTAATGTTCTTGCATCTGTCACAGCTCATTCCTCCGTTTTCCCGGGCACAAAAGCCCGATATATTTATACACGATACATTTTAACAAAAGTTTTCGCCAAAGTCAACTTTTATTTATCTATTATACATAAAAGCAGCCATCCGTACAACGGACAGCTGCTTCTGAGGTAACATACGGAGCTTTTCTGCACCTTTTTCTTAAAAAGAGAGCGAAGAGAAAAGAGGCTTCAGAAAAGCGATAATATCCATAAAAAATCCGATAATTACTTCAAACATATAACTGCACTCACTTTCAACATCTGTTTCTTATATTTTCACATTTTATCAGGCAATTGTTGCAATATTGTTAACGATTATTAAAAAAAACTGCAGTTTCTTAACAATTTATCCATAAGACTTCTTTGCCGCGGAATATATAAACAGCAGGCTTTCACGAAAAATGCTTTTTTGTTGCAAAATTACAGAAGACGTACTATACTGACAATATCAGGCAATAAGATACATCAGAGACATAATCAGAGATTCATCTGCCCCGTCCTTTGTCAGCAGAAGACACAGAGATAAAATGAACATTTTTTCATAGTCATCTCCGGACAGATCTCCGAAAACTGACTTAAGTGTGCTTCGTATATCAATCCCCTGCCCCGAACGAAAATTTTTTGTCCCGGAGCTTTTCAGCGTATTTTCATGAAGCCCTGCCGGATAGCTTATTTTTTTCGGTACACGGGGAAGCTCTTCTTTTTCTGTTTTGTTGATATGATGATTAGTTTTCTGTATTCCGTTGAAGCTCTCCGCAGCATTTTTTGAGCGTTTCTGCATTTCCAGCACCCGCTCTCTTGCTTCGCTTTGCATACGCATCATATCCTGATATGTATAATCACTCATCTGCCGTTCTCCTGTAAAAGACTTATTATTCTGAAAAATTTCAGCATCATAACAGCATCATCTGCTCTCTTTCTTCTTTGGTCGCTCAGAAGAGGCTTAAGAGCGAGAATAAACGCGCTTCGTTCATCATTTTCATTCATCATTTTTGAAAATTTGGCAACTCCGGTAATAAGCTTGGGATCAAAGGGCAGCTCCAATCCCGGAACAGCCGGTGAGACTTCCTGCTTCGGCAGCTCCGTATTTCCACCGCCTGCAGAATCACCGAAAAACTGCTGTGCTGTTGCTTTCAGTTTTTCTATATCATCTGCTGACAGCGATGAAAGAAGTGATGATATATCCATTACCGATCTTCCCCTTTAAGCTTTTTTATTATCTCCTGTGCCTTCTGTGAAGACAGGATTTTTTTGAGATATTCCGGGTCAGACATAGCCTTTTCAACGGTTCTTTTCTGTTCATCGCTTAGGTTTGCAGCGGCAGCATTACCGACCTCCGACATCTGCTTTTTATTTCCGCTTTTTACCGCATTGAATAATGCATCAATATCATTCTGATTCATAAAAACACTCCCGACTTTACTTTTTACTAAAAAATATGTTCCGAAAGTGAGAATTATTAATGAAAGCTGTAATTGTTTCCGACTCTCACGGAAATTCTGAAATTCTTGAACGCATTTTCGCACACGAAAGAAATACCGACTGTGCAATTCACCTTGGCGACGGCGCTGATGACCTTATGGGGTTGAATTCTTACATCGGAAGAATCCCATCTTATCAGCTGAAAGGCAACAATGACCCGTCATTTTTCAATTTTCCGCAGAAGCTGATAACCCATATCGGGGGAATTAAAATTTTTGCCTGCCACGGTCACCTTCTTGATGTAAAATACACGCTTACAAAGCTTTACTATTCCGCTCTTCAGGATGAATGCCGTATTGCATTCTTCGGTCACACCCATATCCCCCACATTGAAGAATCGGAAAATATTACGCTTTTTAACCCCGGATGTGCGTATAAAGGATACTACGGAGTGCTGGAAACAAAGAACGATACATTCACACTTACGCACAAAAATGTTTATGAGCGCTGAAATATAATACAGATTATGAGTTTAATGTACTTGTAATTGTTAAAGAATTGTGATAATATTTAAATAAAGTTTTAAATAAAGAGAAAGGATCTGAAAATTATGGATACCCGTTTCGCAATATCTCAGTACCCCGATGCTGCTGCAATCAACAAGCAGCTGGATGAACTCATCAAAAAACCCGTTTACACAATCTCTCCCGAGGCTCTCAAGCACTACGAAGAAGAATACTTCGACAAGAAGTGCGCAACTTCAAAGTCAATGATTGACGAAGCTAAGAAAATTATCCCCGGCGGCGTTCAGCACAACCTTGCATTCAACTATCCCTTCCCCCTCGTTTTCACAGCTGCTTCAGGATGTAAGCTTTACGATATTGACGGCAACGAATACTACGACTTCCTTCAGGCAGGCGGTCCCACAGTTCTCGGCTCCAATCCTCCCGAGGTACGTGAGCAGGTTATCGACCTTCTTAACACCTGCGGTCCTTCAACAGGTCTTTTCCACGAATTTGAATATAAAATTGCTAAGAAGATTTCTGACTGTGTAGAAACAGTTGATATGTTCCGTATGCTTCAGTCCGGTACAGAAGCATGTATGCTCGCAGCAAGAATCGCAAGACTTGCAACAAAGAACAAGAACATCGTAAAGATGGGCGGTGCATACCACGGTTGGTCCGATCAGCTCGGCTACGGCATCCGTATCCCCGGCACAAAGGCTACTCAGGCTAACGGTGTTCCCGGAAGACTTATGAGAGATACTCAGGAATTCTTCCCCGGTGACCTTGATTCACTTGAAAGAGTTCTCAGAAAGAATATGTTCAGAGGCGGCACTGCTGCTGTTTATCTTGAAGCACTCGGCCCCGAAAGCGGTTCTCGTCCCGTTGACAAGGATTTCTGTAAGGGCGTTGAAAGACTCTGCCGTAAGTATGGTGCACTTCTTGTATTCGATGAGGTTGTTACAGGCTTCCGTGTAGGTATGGCAGGTGCTCAGGGCTACTTCGGATGCTCACCCGACCTTACAATCTTCGGTAAGGTAATCGCAGGCGGATATCCCGGTGCAGGCGGCGTCGGCGGTAAGAGAGAATACATGAAGTATCTCGGTGCCGGGCTTGACGGTGCAGTTAAGGTTAAGAAGGCATTCTGCGGCGGTACACTTTCCGCTAACCCTCTTTCCTGTGCAGCAGGTTACTTCACACTTGAAGAAATGGACAGAACAAATGCTTGTCAGAGAGCCGGTGAGCTTGGTGACAGAATCACAAAGGGTCTTCAGGAAATTATCGAAAGACGTCACCTTCCCTTCGTAGCATTCAATCAGGGCTCAATCTGCCATCTTGAAACTGTTGGTACTCTCCAGTTCTCCATCAACTGGAACAAGCCCTGGACAATTCCCTCCGTTCTCAAGCAGACAGACATCAGAAAGAAGGAAATGACCCACATGGGTGCTGCTTATATGGCAGAAGGTCTTGTTACTCTTGCAGGCAGCCGTCTTTACACAAGCGCAGCTTACACAGAAGCTGACATTGACGATGCACTTGCTCGCTTCGACCGTGTATTTGAAAATATCACAGTTAAAGAAGACTGATTTATCTGAAATCTCACCGAGGAGACAAAAACAATGGATTTAATGCAAGCAAAACTTGATGTCATAAAAGCTGGTAAGCTTCTCTGTGAAAGAGGTCTTATTCAGCGTACCTGGGGTAATGTAAGCTGCCGTATCGACGAAAACAGCTTCGTAATCACTCCCAGCGGAAGAGATTATCAGAGTCTTACCCCTGATGACATAGTTCTTGTTAAAATTGATGACCTTTCCTATGAGGGCGAAGTAAAGCCCTCATCCGAAAAGGGTGTCCATGCTGCCTGCTATAAGCTGAGAAGCAATGTGAATTTTGTAATTCACACACATCAGGCAATGGCTTCCCTTGCAGGACTTACAGGTTACGACATAAACCATCTTGAGGGAAAAAGTGCCGATATCATCGGCAGACACGTTCCCCTTGCAGCCTACGGACTTCCCGGCACCGGAACTCTCAGAGAGGGCGTTACGGCAGCCGTAAAGCGCTCTCAGTCAAAGGCAGTACTTATGAAGCATCACGGTGCAGTTTGTATGGGTACAGACCTTGAGGATGCTTTCAATGTTGCAAATCAGCTTGAAATTGCATGTAAGGAAATTTTCCTTGAAAGATACAGAGAGCTTACAGGCAGAACAATTGAATGCTTCGGCTCACTCTGCGAGTATATTTCAAGCACACTCCAGCAGGATACCTGCACTGAAGAGATCCCTGCATACAACTCCGAAAGACTTTACGGTGTTTTTGAAATGACACCCATCAGCGGCGGAGATGCTGTTATGATTGATCTCAAAACAGGCAAGCCCCTTGATAAGGAGGCTGATGTTCCTGCATTTGCTGAGCTTCACGCAGAAATCTACAAAAAGAGAAGCGATGTAAATGCCATCACCCATTCAAAGGAAAAGGCAACAACAGAGCTTTCAAAAACAGGAATTACCATTAAGCCCTTCCTTGATGACTTTGCACAGATTGTCGGCATTTCAATGAAGAATGCAGAATACAACATCAACAACCGTCTTAAGTCAGCAAAGAAGGCTGTAAAAAAGATGAAGCACCGTGATGCTGTTATGATCAAGCACAACGGCGCAGTATGCGTAGGCACTTCTATGGAAGAAGCAAATGCAGTCAAGCTTGTAGCTGAAAAGGGCTGTAAGTCCTATGTTGCAGCAGCAAGCTACGGCAAGGAGGATAAATACATCAATCCTCTTGAATGCACCCTTATGCGCGTCATCTATAAGACAAAATATTCAAAGAAAAAGTAAGGTGAATAAAAATGGCAGCCGGTAAAAAATCCTCACATAAGAATGCCGCCCGTTCCCGTCATCTTATAAAGCAGGCCTTTGCAGAGCTTCTCAACGAGAAGGATATGGCAAAAATTACTGTTACAGATATTGTTGAACGAGCAAATATTTCACGCGGCACATTTTATGCCCACTACCTTGATGTATACGATCTCTACTCTGCAATTCTGTCAAACATTGTAGAAGCCATTGATGAAGCATTTGATCAGATGGGAATGGCAAACATTATTCTTGACCCCACCGAAGCCAT
>JAZRTO010000024.1:0-2336 GCA_045652065.1 Acutalibacteraceae bacterium | reverse complement strand
TTATCAAAAAGTCCCATTGTTACCTCCTCATATTACCTACTCAGAAGGTACGGCTGCTGCTGCCACGGCTGCCGCCTGATGAGCTTGTGTGCGATGAAGAAGATGATGAAGATGATTTGCTCTTGGGTTTCGGAGTTGCATTCACTCTCGAATGGCTGAACACATCATTTCTGCCTGTAATCATAAGAGAGCCTTCTCTCACATAATCGGCAGCTGCCGCATTCTTATAAACGGAATAGTTTGCGGCTGCCATTTTATTTGTTATAAGAAGACCGATAACAATACCTGCAGCAAGGCAAATTATAACCCAGAATATAGAGGGCATAGTCATTATAGCGCTGTCAGCCTCACTGATAAAGGCAGAAAATCCATCAATGTAATTTTCATAAACAAGATATGCAATAGCGGCATCAAGAATTACATCAACTTCTTCATTGCTGATCTGTTCTTTTGCAATACCGTTTCTGATGAGAGCAATCTGTCTTTCACCCTCTGCACCGGGTAGATAAAGTAAAAGAATACCATCCTTATTTTCACCATAACCGTAGCCGTTGATATCATAAAAATTATTGGCATATTCTTCAGAAGTTTTTCCCTCAAGGTCTGTAATTGTAACAATGGCAATTTCAGCCTGACGCTTATCTGCAAAAGCATCACACTTTTCAATAAGTGTCTTTTCTTCATCATCAGTCAACAAATCTGCATTATCAACAACAAGCGGAAGCACTCTTTCAGTCTTTACAAATTCTGTTGTTTCTTCAACACCCTCGGTAGTAGCAACATCTGCATTTACAGCCTCGGTTACTTTTTCTGTCGCAGTTGTTGTTTCAGACGCTGTCTCTTCAACGGTTGTTTCCTCGTTCTGTAAAGCCGCTGCATTTTCAAGAGCTGCATAAACACCGTTATAGAAAGCTACAGCACCGAGATAATATGTTTCGGCTTCATTATAAGTATTGAAAATAGCAGTTGTTACACTATCATCAAATACATATTCCTCATAATCTTCAGCCACAAAGAAATCACAGAGACTCTGATTAATGTCATGAACAAAAATTATTGCATTGTCACAATCGGAATAAGTATCGTAAAGCATCTGACCGTAATCACGTACAGTATCGTAGCCGTTGATATTATCGGCAAAACAGACCATTGCAAAATAACCGAAATCAGCTTCAATATCGACCGCTAACTGCTCGAGAGACTGAATTTCATCATCAGTAAAAAGACCTGTGGGGTCTAAAGTATTAAAATCATCCGCAGATGCGGGAATAAGCATAAATGACAGACTGAAAAGTGCAACAAAAAGTGTGCATAATATCTTTTTCATTTGGGCACCTCCTTAAATAAAGCCTAAAAGCTTGAGTGCTGCCCAGAGAACTATACCGATACCTGTACCGATAAGAGCACCCGTAGTCTTGACCTTTTTCGTATCAGTAGGGATATTTCCAACAAATTTTCCCGTCTGACCGTTCATTGCAAATACATGGTCTTTATCCTTATGCTTGATTGTAAGAAGCCATACGGGATAAAGAGCATATTTATAGTCACCATTCAGCACCGTCATATTTGACTGAATCGTTACAACAGAATCATAGCCGTCAACGGTCTTTCTGAGAGTATCAGCAATACTCTGACGGATTCTGTCGTTTGCACGGGGCATACTGCTTGTGGCATCAACATCAAACTTATCTGCAAGATAGCCTGAAAGATAACCTACATTGAAAGGAACAGCATCATTCACATTGAAGGGCTCAAGAGATTCCATAAGATCATCGGGCATCTTTGTTGAGCCGTCAACCGGAACATTATCAAAAACCATATTACCGCTTCTGTAACAGTCATATTCTGTTATTTCGGTATAATCGTTATTGGCGTCCGACCATCTTTTCGTTGTCTTTTCGGCAACAAAGCTTACCTGTCCCTCTGCCTGACAGGAGAACAGCCAATGGGGCACATAAACACCCTTGATTTCATCAATTTTATTATCGTCCTTAAAAGCCTTTGCAACAAATTTTTTGCCTGTCATATGCTGCTTGAAGGCTTTCTTTGCGGCTTCCTTATCAAGCTTAAAGGGAATTACAAGATGGGGACGGAGAGCTCCGTCAAACTGGCCCTTCATAACCACGGGGCTTCCGCAGTAAGGACAGCTTGTAGCACCTGTCGTTTCATCGGCAACAACCTCGCCGGCACAGGAATTACACATATAAACTCTCATTCGTGAGGTTTCATCGGTTGTCCATTCGCTTGTATCAGATTTCCAACTGATATTATCAACCGCTGCAGCACCACCGTCTTCAGTCTGCTGTCCTGCGACTGCTTCAACATCAAATTCACTG
>JAZRTO010000023.1:0-7978 GCA_045652065.1 Acutalibacteraceae bacterium | reverse complement strand
TAATTTCTATAAAAAGCAACACAGAGTTGCACTCAGAAACTGCGGTGTTATCAACCCTGAAGATATTGAAGAGTATATTGCTTATGACGGTTACCGTGCTCTTGCAAAAGCTCTTACTGAAATGACACCTGACGAAGTTATTCAGACAGTTATTGATTCAGGTCTTCGTGGCCGTGGCGGCGGTGGTTTCCCGACAGGTAGAAAATGGAGTTTTACAGCTGCTACTAAAGCAGACCAAAAATATGTTGTATGTAACGCCGACCAAGGTGACCCAGGTGCATTTATGGACCGTTCAGTTCTTGAAGGTGACCCCCATTGTATCATTGAAGCTATGACAATCTGTGGTTATGCTACAGGTGCTTCTGAAGGTTATGTATATGTTCGTGCTGAATATCCCATCGCTGTTGCCCGTCTTCAGAAGGCAATTGATGATGCAAGAGAATATGGCCTTTTAGGTAAGGATATCTTCGGTTCAGGCTTTGACTTTGACCTCTTTATCCGTCTTGGTGCAGGTGCTTTCGTTTGCGGTGAAGAAACTGCTCTTATGACTTCTATCGAAGGTAACCGTGGCGAACCTCGTCCCAGACCTCCTTATCCTGCAGTTAAGGGTCTTTTCGGTAAGCCTACAACAGAAAACAATGTTGAAACATTTGCCAATATTCCCCAGATCATTCTTCATGGTGCTGAATTCTTCAACACAATGGGTACAGAAAAGTCAAAGGGAACTAAGGTATTTGCTCTCGGCGGTAAGATTAACCGTACAGGTCTTGTTGAAATTCCCATGGGTACAACCCTTCGTGAAGTTATCGAGGAAATCGGTGGCGGTATCCCCGGCGGCAAGTCCTTCAAGGCTGCTCAGACAGGTGGTCCCTCCGGCGGATGTCTTCCTGCTTCAATGCTTGATATTGAAATTGACTATGATAACCTTGTTGCACAGGGTGCAATGATGGGTTCAGGCGGTCTTATCGTTATGGACGAAGATACCTGTATGGTTGATATTGCTAAGTTCTTCCTTGAATTTACAGTTGATGAGTCCTGCGGTAAGTGTACACCTTGCCGTATCGGTACAAAGAGACTTTATGAGATTCTTGAAAAGATTACAAGCGGTCAGGGTACCCTTGCTGATCTTGATGAAATGGTATCTCTTTGTAACTACATTAAGGATAATTCACTTTGCGGTCTCGGTCAGACAGCTCCCAACCCTGTTCTTTCTACATATAACCGCTTCAAGGACGAGTACATTGCTCACGTTGTTGACAAGAAGTGTCCTGCAGGCGTATGTAAGGATCTTCTTTCAATTACAATTGTTGAAGATAAGTGTAAGGGCTGTACTCTTTGCTCAAGAGTTTGTCCCGTTGGTGCAATCACAGGTTCTGTTAAGAATCCTCATGTTATTGACCAGTCTAAGTGTATTAAGTGCGGTGCTTGTATTGAAAAATGTAAGTTCGGCGCTATTATTAAGAAATAAGGAGGTACGGAAAAATGGCTGATGTAAATATTAAAATCAACGGCAGAGATTTTACAGTCCCTGCAGGCAGCACAATCCTTGAGGCTGCACGTATTGCAGGTATTGAAATTCCTACTCTCTGCTTCCTTAAGGAAATTAATGAAATCGGCGCTTGCCGTATCTGTGTTGTTAAGGTAAAGGGCGCAAGAAGCCTTGTTGCTGCTTGTGTATTCCCCGTAAACGAAGGTATGGAGATTTTCACAAATTCTCCCGATGTTATCGAAGCAAGAAGAACTACTCTTAAGCTTATACTTTCAAACCACAAGAAGGAATGTCTTTCTTGTGTGCGTTCAGGCTCCTGTGAGCTTCAGAAGCTTTGTCATGCTTACGGCATTGATACAGAAACAGCCTTTGCAGGCGCAAAGACATCTTATGATATTGATGCTTCTGCTACTCATATGTACAGAGATAATGAAAAGTGTATCCTCTGCCGTCGTTGTGTAGCTGTATGCGAAAAGAATCAGGGTGTTGGTGTTATCGGTGCTAACGCAAGAGGCTTTGATACTCATATCGGTTGTGCATTTGAAATGCCTCTCGGTGATGTTTCCTGTATTTCCTGTGGTCAGTGTATCACAGTTTGTCCTACAGGTGCTATTGCTGAAAGAGATGACACTCAGAAGGTTCTTGATGCTATCAATGATCCTGAAAAGCACGTAATTGTTCAGACAGCTCCCGCTGTAAGAGTAGGTCTTGGTGAAGAGTTCGGCTATGAAATGGGTACAGTTGTAACAGGTAAGCTTGTTGCAGCTCTCAGAGCTCTCGGCTTTGACAAGGTATTTGATACCAATTTCTCCGCTGACCTTACAATTATGGAAGAAGCTACCGAATTCCTCGGCAGATATACAAAGAAGGAAAACCTTCCTCTTATTACATCCTGTTCACCCGGTTGGATCAAGTTCTGCGAAACATATTATCCTGAATTTATCCCCAACCTTTCTTCCTGTAAGTCTCCTCAGGGTATGTTTGGTGCAGTTGCTAAGACATACTATGCTGAGAAGATGGGTATTGATCCCAAGAACATCTATGTTGTCAGCGTAATGCCCTGTACAGCAAAGAAGTTTGAGGCTGAAAGACTTGATCACACAGCAGTTGAAGGTCTTGCTGATATCGATGCAGTTATTACTGTTCGTGAGCTTGCAAGAATGATCAAGAAGGCAGGTATTCTCTTCAATCAGCTCCCGGATGAAGAATATGATGCACCCTTTGGTCTTGGCTCAGGTGCAGGTACAATCTTCGGTGCTACCGGCGGTGTTATGGAGGCAGCTCTCAGAACTGCTTACGAGACACTTACAGGTGAAGAGCTTCAGAACCTTGAATTCAACGAGGTAAGAGGTGTTGAAGGCATCAAGGAAGCTACCTATACAATTGCAGGCAACGAAATCAAGGTTGCTGTTACTTCCGGTACTGCAAATGCAAAGAAGCTTCTTGAAATGATCAAATCAGGTGAAAAGACATATGACTTCATTGAAGTTATGGCTTGTCCCGGCGGTTGTGTAAACGGCGGCGGTCAGCCCATTCAGCCTGCATCTGTTCACAACAATGAGGATATCCGTGCAAAGCGTGCTGCAGGTCTTTACAATGATGATAAGAATCTTCCCGTAAGAAAGTCTCATCTTAATCCTGATGTAAAGGCTATTTATGATGAATACTTTGGTGAACCCAACTCACATAAGGCTCACGAAATTCTTCATACAGGCTACATTGCTCGTCCTAAGTATTAATTAAAAGAAAGGCTGTCAGAGGTATTCTGACAGCTTTTTTTATGCAATATCGTCAATTCTTTAAGAGCAGAGAAAAATATTATCCCCAGACCGCAAAATCAGCGGTCAGGGGATATTTTTATAGTTAAATGTCAGTTTGTGACAGCTTCCTGACAAGCTTCACTTCTGTTTCGGCGCCGTTTCTGACATCCTGCAATTTTTATAAGCTCCATCATCGAAAAATAAATGAATATAATTGCGAAAAAGCCTGAAATCAAAGCAAAGGTATTCATCAGATAGTGAACTCTGTTAAGAAATATAATAATTCTGAAAAAAACAGCAAGAATTGCAAGAACAAATCCGGCACACATAAGGACTATGCTGAAAATACGAAGTACAATATTTGTAGCTTTTTTGAATTTACCCGATGCAACACATACACAGAAAAAAGCATAGGGAATCATTTCAATCATTGTAATAAACGGATAAGTATCCTTTACTCCGACCTCTACAAGAATTAATTTATTAAGCAGCAGAGAAACAAAGTAAACTGTTGGGGGGCAGATCAATATTATAGGTCTGTCCATTGCCATTGTTATTGAATAACAGGCAAAGCAAATTGCAGCCGAGAACGGGATAATTATATCAAACACAATATTTATTGCGTTCTTATCCATTAAAATCAACTGAATGAAAAGACAAACACAGCTTAATGTACAGAAAATAATCGAATTCTTTACATTCACGTTGGATTTTATAAATGCCGGCATTTCTTTAAGTGGCATTATAATCTTCCTTATAATTTTTTTATCATTATACTATAATTTTTTCTCCAATTCAATATGCCGTCACTTATTTAATATTTTTGTAATATTTAATATTTAATGCACAAGAATATTTATAGGTGATGTTATGAGAAGAAAACAGAAAAGGCGCGTAAAAACAGTATATTCTTTAATGATTCTTTTATTTGGTATTCTTGTTTTCCGAATCTATTCTCTGCAGAACAGTGACTATTCAACTGTAGCAGATACGCAGTTTTCCAGGGAAATCACTCTTGCTGAATCAAGAGGATATATTTATGATATTAATATGCAGCCACTGGTTAATGAAGTTGCGGAAAAACAGTATATTATAATGTCAGATGAATCTACAAAGCATCTTATCAGCACAAGCATAAATAATGAAATAAAAAAAGGGCTGTTCATTAAATTAGATGATTATGAGGGTATAGCCGAATCTGAATTTGTAAAAGGGTTTAATAAAATTACACGGTATTCAAAGGATCTTTTGTGTACGCATATTATCGGATATACGAATTCATCAGGCAGGGGAGTAGCAGGAATAGAAAAATCCTTTGATAAAATTCTGTCAGACGGCTCAGGCAGACTTTCTGTAGTATTTAATGCAGATGCATCGGATAATGCTCTTAAGGGTGATGGAATTGAGCTGAAAAATTATAACTATAATTCAAAAGCAGGAGTCAGGCTGACAATTGATAAGGAAATACAGAAAATTGCAGAAGAAGCTCTTGATGAATCAGGTATTGAATGTGGAGCCGTAGTTATTCTTGATGTTTCGTCATCAGAAATCAGAGCTATGGCAAGTGTACCTTGCTATGATGTTGATAATATTGAAGGGTCTTTGTCAGATAAGAAGCTGCCCTTTCTCAACAGAGTTCTCAGCTCTTATCCGGTCGGATCTGTATTCAAACCGTTTGTGGCGGCTGCGGCACTCGCAAACGGAGCAAAGCTCAGCAGAACCTATAATTGTAATGGCAGCATTAATATCGGAAGTAATGTATTTTCCTGTTATAACAATAATGAGCATGGTGATGTGGATCTGAATCTTGCTATTGAAAAATCCTGTAACACATTTTTTATTAATATGGGTATAGATACAGGTGCAGCCGAAATCTGTGAATCAGCTTCACTCTTCGGCTTTGGAAAAAGAATAAATTTATGTTCAACTATATCATCCGAAGCAGGAAAATTACCTTCTTCAGAGGAAATCAAGTCAGAATCTGACCTTGCGAACATCTGCTTTGGTCAGGGTACACTTCTTGCAACACCTCTGCAGATTGCGGCAGCATATAATGTATTTGCAAATAATGGTATATATAATGAGCCTTATCTGTTGAAGGAGCTTATAGATAATAGCGGTAATGCCTATGCATATTATAAATCAGAGGATACACATTATGTTACAGATAAAAATATCACTGAAACAATAAATAACTGCCTTTATAATAATATGATCAACGGAACAGGTGTTAACGGTAAGCCTGATAATACAACATCAGCAGGAAAAACAGCTACTGCACAGACAGGACGCTATAATGATAGCAACGAGGAAATTCTGTGCACATGGTTTGCCGGATTTTTTCCTTTTGAAGCACCGCTTTATACGGTTGTTGTGTTTAATGAAGACGGAAGGTCTGCGTCAACTGACTGTGCACCTGTCTTTAAAGAAATCGCAGAAAAAATTACAGAGATTAAAAATCAGCCCTCGTAAATACGAAGGCCGTTTTCTGTATTAAGATATTATCGGTTGCAGTTGAATTCCCTTAAGCGCAGCTTTCATTGCTTTTTCTGTAAGTGAGAAATCAGCTACAATTGATGTAGGCTTGTTTTCGCAGTCATCCTGATTGTACGGAATAAAAAATATGTTCTTGTAGTTCAATAGTGCACCGATATTTTTTGAAGCACCTGCCAGTGCATCATTTGTGGATATTGCAATAAGTACAGGTCTGCTGTTTCTCAAATGTGACTTTGCAGCAAGAGTGACGGGTGTATCGGCAATAGAATTAGCAAGCTTTGCCATCGTATTTCCCGTGCAGGGCTCAATAATCAGAATATCCAGAAGCTTTTTCGGACCTATTGGCTCTGCTTCAGCAATAGAGGATATTATATGTCTTTCGCATATTTCTTCGATTTTGTCGCGGAATTCATATGCTTTACCGAATCGTGTATCCGTTGAGTACGCGTTATAGCTCATTATCGGAATAATATTGTGTCCTGCATCCTTTAACTCCTGCATAGTTTTTATTGCCTTTTTGAATGTGCAGAACGAGCCGCAAAGTGCAAAGCCGATATTAAGCTCTTCCATTAGCTCACCTCCTGAAGTATGCTCTCAATTGTTTCGCCTATAATAATACCCGCACTCTTCGGAGCTGTCTTCCCCGGAAGTGAAAATGCCTTTATAAGTGTTCTTCCGTACAGGGCACAAGCATCCGCATCTATGCCGTATGGCGCACTCGCCGTTTCAATGAATACACAGCTTCTGTTACTGTTTCTTATTGCCTCTTTATTAATAACCTGAAAAGGAATTGTATTTATAATTACATCAAATTTTTCAGACATAGCGTTAATATCATTAATCTTATAAGATTTTGCACCTTCAATGTCAGCAGTTAGTCGTTGCAATTCATCTCTTGCAAAAATGCTCACATTTCCTCCGAGCTTCATTATTCGGTCAGCTGTCAGCTTTCCGATTCTTCCGTACCCGGTAATTGCAGCCTTTAAGCCGAATACTGTTATATTTAATTTTTCCAGAAGAATTGAAATAATTCCCTCGGATGTCAGAAGTGCATTTTTGTATATAAGACTTTCAATGTCAAAATAATCCCGGCTGAACCTTGCTTTGGCTTGTATGTGCTTTGAAAAATTTGCAGATCCCATACCGTAAAACACAAGGTGGCTGTCATTAACTAAATCCGTAATATCTTTAAGTCTTATTTCTTTTGATGACAACGGTGTGTTCAGAATATTTCCGTTTTTGCTGACAGGTAACGGAAGAATAATAATTTCTGCTTCTGCGGCATTGTAAATGTCTTTTGCTTCTTCGATGCCCTCGGGATATTTTCCGTGCTCCATTGTAAAAACACAGATATTATACCCCTTATTTTTAAGATATTCTGCAGCGTATAACTGTCTCGAATCTCCTCCAATGACTGATATTGTTTTATTCATAGTTTTTCCTCCTCACAATATTTTATGATATGCAGACGGTGAAGTGACATAAAAGAAAAAATACTTGACAAACTATTACAGTTATCTTAAAATATATTGGAATATGATAAATGTATTGATGAAGACAGTAGGTGTAGACCGAAGGCTGAAGCGAGCAGGGGATGGTGAAAGCCCTGTGTCAGTAGGCTATGCTGAAAATCACTTCTGAACAGCTGTCCGGAAAGCAGTATGGACAGACGGCAGTTCACCGTTACAAGAACGACATATGCTTGTATGTTAATAGGTGGTATAAAAACAAGTTCCCTTGTCCTGTTACGGTCAGGGGATTATTTTTTTAGGAGGAAATGAAGATGTACGAAAAGGTATCAACCAATCTCAATTTCGTTGAACGCGAAAAAAAGATTGAGCAGTTCTGGAAAGATAATGATATTTTCAGAAAAAGTATGGCTTCACGTGCTGACGGTGAATCATATGTTTTTTATGACGGACCTCCCACAGCAAACGGAAAGCCTCATATAGGTCACGTGCTTACACGTGTTATAAAGGATATGATTCCCCGTTATCACACAATGAAGGGTAAAATGGTCCCCAGAAAAGCCGGTTGGGATACTCACGGTCTTCCCGTTGAAATAGAAGTTGAAAAGCTTCTCGGTCTTGACGGTAAAGAGCAAATTGAAGAATACGGCCTTGCTCCCTTTATTGATAAGTGTAAGGAAAGTGTTTGGAAGTATAAGGGTATGTGGGAGGATTTCTCCGGTACAGTCGGCTTCTGGGCTGATATGGATGACCCTTATGTAACA
>JAZRTO010000022.1:0-13490 GCA_045652065.1 Acutalibacteraceae bacterium | reverse complement strand
GAAACTACCACCGAGGCAGAAACTACTACCGAGGCAGAAACTACCACCGAGGCAGAAACCACCACCGAGGCAGAAACCACCACCGAGGCAGAAACCACCACCGAGGCAGAAACCACCACCGAGGCGGAAACTACCACTGAGACAGAAACTACCACCGAAGAGGAAACTGTCACTAAAGCAGAAACTACTACAGTACATACACATACTTATGAAGACGGAGTATGTTCGGTTTGCGGTGAGACTGATCCGGATTATGTCGCTGGGGTAACTGTTTGGCTTCCCCAAACAGGAAAAAAATATCACTATGTTTCAGATTGTGGTGGTATGAATGATCCTCGAGAAGTTAGTGAATCTGAAGCAATTAGGTTGGGTTATCCACCATGCCCAAATTGTGTTAATTAATAAAAGACCGAGATGGGAAATCATCTCGGTCTTATGTTTTCGACTGCGATACAATAAAAACAGGCGGGAAATCTTTATCCTGCCTGTTGTGTTTTATCGTTATTTTAATTCAAGTGTTCTTTTATATGCACTTGTTACTGCATTCATAGCGGCGCTTCTGAAGCCTTTGTCTTCAAGAGCGTGGACACCTGCTATTGTGGTACCGCCGGGGGAGCATACAGCATCCTTAAGCGCTCCCGGATGATTTCCGGTTTTCAGTACCATATCCGCTGAGCCTGCAAGCATTTTTGCCGCATACATCATAGCCTTGTCACGGGGGACTCCGCATTCAACGGCACCGTCAGCCAAAGCCTCAATAAACATATAAGCGAAGGCAGGACCGCAGCCGGAAACTGCGCTTGCAGCATCAATTCTGTTTTCATCAATTCTGTCAAGGAGACCTGCCCCCGACATTGCTTTAACAAAGTAATCAACCTGAGTATCCGATACCGCATCATTACTGCAGTAAAGAATTACTCCTTCCCCGATAAGAGCGGGAGTATTGGGCATAATTCTTATTACGGGCATTTCTTTTCCGGAAAGAGAGCAGAGCTTTTCTATGGATGTACCTGCCGCCATTGAAACGATAACGGGATCACAACCTTCAAAAAAGGGAGCGATACTGCTGAAAAGCTCGGATAACATCTGAGGCTTGACTCCGATAAAAATATATTCGCTTTCTTTTACAAGAGTGTCAAGGGTTGTTACGGTCACATTATTATATTTTTCTGCGAAGCTTTTTGCCTTTTCCGTGAAAACATCATATACAGCGAAGCTTTCCGAGGGATTACCGTTTGCTGCAGCAACAAGCAAAGCACCGCCCATATTTCCTGCTCCGATAAAACCGAATTTATATGTCATCTTACGTCACTCCTTATCTTATCTGTCCGTCACCGGAAATGATATATTTGTAGGTTGTAAGCTCCCGAAGTCCCATCGGTCCACGGGCATGCATTTTCTGTGTGGATATACCTATTTCACAGCCCAGACCGAATTCACCGCCGTCTGTAAAACGAGTTGAAGCATTGTGATATACGGAAGAAGAATCAACAAGGGCAGTAAAAAGCTTTGCATTTTCTTCATTTTCCGTAATTATGCAATCGGAATGCTTTGTGGAATGAGCTGAAATATGGTCAATTGCAGCTGAAACATCATCTACTGCCTTTACCGCTAAGATGTAATCGAGAAATTCCGTATCAAAATCCTTTTCGCCGGCTTGGGTACCGTTAGTTATTGTGCTGCAGAAGTCATCAAGACGAAGCTCTACGGGAGTCTGTCCTGCTGCAATTCTTTCATCAACCAATTTCTCTTTCAATACGGGGAGAAAATCCTTTGCAACTGACTTATTGACTAAAACTACCTCGCAGGCATTGCAAACGGAGGGACGGCTGGTTTTTGCGTTATTTACAATGCTTACTGCCTTATTAAGGTCGGCATATTCGTCAACGTATATGTGGCATATACCTGTACCTGTCTGTATGCAGGGGACTTTAGCGTTTGCAACACAAGCAGCAATAAGTCCGGCACCGCCTCGGGGAATCAGAAGATCAACATACCTGACTGCCGTCATAAGCTCGGTTGCAGAATCACGTGAGGTATCCTGGATAAGATTTATGAGATTTTCGGGAAGCTTTAACTTGCTCAGTCCCTTTCTCATAGAGGTCAGTATTGCATCGGAAGAACGGAACGCCTCTTTGCCTGAGCGAAGCACACATACATTACCGCTTTTAAGTGAAAGTGCCGCTGCATCGGATGTAACATTTGGACGGGATTCGTAAATCATAGCAATAACACCCACGGGAACGGATGTCTTTCTGATAACAAGTCCGTTGGGACGGGTAACAGTTTCAAGTACCTCGCCTACAGGGTCGGGAAGCTTTACTACATCTCTTATTCCGTCAGCCATACCCTTGATTCTTTCCTTTGTAAGGGTAAGTCTGTCTATCATTACGGGACTTATCTTGTCAATTGCCGCTTCAATATCAAGTGCATTTTCGCCGAGTATATAATCTGCATTTTCTTCAAGCGCATCAGCCATTGCAAGAAGTGCATTATTCTTTTCTTCGGTTGTAAGAGTCAGCATTGTTTTTACCGCTTCTTTTGCCGATTTTAATATTTCGAGAGTAGTCATTTTATTTCCCCTTTGCAACAAATCTTGTGCCGACAGCCTTCCCGTCTGCTATGTCATAAAGAATACGTGGATTCTGTCCGTTTGTGATTATCATATCAGTGCCGTTCTTGGTGCAGATTTCTGCTGCATTAAGCTTAGTTCTCATACCGCCCGTACCAAGTGATGAGCCTGCATCTCCGCCCAATGCCATAATTTCATCAGTAAGCTCTTTTATTTCGGGAATAAGAGATGCTTCGGGATTCTTATGGGGATCATCGGTATAAAGACCGTCAATGTCACTCATAAGCACAAGTAAGTCTGCATTTATGCTTTCAGCTACCAAGGCGGAAAGTGTGTCATTGTCACCTACGCTTATTTCATCGGTTGCAACCGTGTCGTTTTCATTGATAACGGGAAGAACATCAAGCTCTAACAGACGCATCATTGTATTTGTGAAATTCTGATGTCTGTCCTCGTGCTTGAAGTCCGAGCCCGTGAGAAGTATCTGTGCTACAGTATGATTATATTCGGAAAAAAGCTTGTCGTATGTATACATAAGCTCACACTGTCCCACAGCGGCAGCTGCCTGCTTTGTGGGTATATCCGAGGGCTTGCCGTTAAGGGAAAGCTTGCCTGCTCCCATTCCGATAGCACCTGAGGAAACAAGAATAACCTCATGTCCGCTGTTTTTAAGGTCGCTCATAACCTTTACAAGCTCTTCAACCCTTCTTATGTTAAGTCTGCCCGTTGTGTGGGCAAGGGTAGATGTTCCGATTTTTATAACAATTCTCATAATTTCTGCTCCGTGTTGTTTAGTGCTTTACTGTATTAAATTAATATAATACACTATTATACCGATTATTTTTACTTAGGTCAATAAATTTAACTAAAAATGCGGAGAAAAAAACGGATATCAGTCCCGTTCAGGGAAGATATCCGTTCAGTCTTATTTGCTTTGCTGAAAACTGTTGAATAAGAAGCATCAGGCAGTTGCCTTGATGAGAATCTCTCTTGCATCAGCACTGTTAATTTTGCCGTTTTTATCAACATCTCCGATTGATTTCTGCAGTGCGGTGGGTTTATCAAAAGATACCGCAAATCTTAAAGCAAGTCTTGAGTCAGCTGCGGTTACTTTTCCGTCAAAGTCAAGGTCTCCGGGTTCAAGAAGACCGTTTGCGAATTTTTCACCGTTAATGATTGAAGGGTAGTCAACATAAAGGCGGTTAAGATCAACCTTCTTGTTTGATGTACCGTCGAGCTTACCGTTTTCTGTATACTGCCACATATCAACTCTGCCGTTATAGCAGCACACGTCAGGCCCCCATTCTGCTATCCACGCCGAACGACCCTTGAAAACCTTGGGATCTACATGAGTATCTGCAAACGAGCTGCTGCAGTAGATGCCTGCCATATAGCCTGCATCCTCAATAACCTTGCAGAATTCATCAAGCACCATAGAGCAGACCTTTCTGCCTGCATTGAGGTGAGATTTATCGCTACCGAAGTCTTCCATATCTATGTATACGGGCAGATCAAGCTGACAGTCATTGATTTTAAGGATATCAAGGGTATACTGTGCTTCTTCAATTGCTTCCTTTTTTGTAAGAGCATAGCTGAAGAAATAAACACCTACGTGCATATCCGCAGCCTTTGCTGCCTTATAGTGCTCGAGGAAATACTGGTCTGAATAGATTTTTCTGCCTCTTGCAGAGCCTCTTCCGCCGATACGGATAATGGCACCTCTGACACCCTGACTTTTAAGTTCCATCCAGTCAATATCATCGGGATACTGTGAGTAGGAAACATCAATTACAAGCCAGTCTATTTCCGGATTGTACTCAACACTCCAGTTAAGACTCATCCAGCCTGTAACATCCTTGTAGTGTATTTTTCCCCAGTTATCATCAGTTACCTCGAGAACCTCAATAAGGGTGCCTGCAGGAACACCGCCGATAATCTTACTGCTTTCATTTGCCTTTGCTCTGATATTCATATCAGCCGTAACTCTGTACTGCTTGTTTGATGAAGGAGCTACGGGTGTTACGGAGGGAGTAACAGCAGGTGCCTCTGTCGTTGGAGGCTTTTCTGTTTTTGCAGGCTTATAGGTGCTGTATTCAAGCGAAAGCCAGCCTTTCTTTCCTTCATATTCGGTTTTACCCCATACGCCCTCAATTGCAGTAATCTGAAGAGTTGTACCTGCAGGGATTGTGGTAATAACCGTAGATCCGGGAGTTTTACGGAAGTTCATAACCTCATTTGTTACGTATTTGCCCGCTTTGTATGTAGGGGATACTTCAGTTCCGTCGGGATTGATGCCTTCGTAACGCGGTGTGGCAAAGCCTACCACATAGCTGGTATATTTTCTGTCAATCTGACGTACTCTGTCAGGACAGTTACCTTCAATAAGGGTTAAGGATGATGAATTCGCTTCAAGAACAAGGCCTACATGAGTGATATTGTCCTTGCTTCTCTGATAAGTATTTGTGCTTGTAAAAAATGCAATATCACCTTTTTTAGGGATATAATTACCGCCGTAAGACTTTGAATAATGAAAAAGTCCTTCTGCCTTATAATGCGCATACATTGATTCACTGGAGAGAATGGTGGGTATTATATCCTCGGAAATTCCTGTTGATCTTGCGCACCAGGAAATAAAAGCACCGCACCAGGGGCCCTGGTACTGAAAATATTCGCCGTATTTTGTGTACTCATCAGCGCCTTCCTTATAGCCTAACTGCGAAGCGGCAGTAGCCATAATAGCATCGTCACCGTTTGTCTTTTTAGTTTCATCGGCATTTGTAACAATTATACCTGAAAAGCATAAAACAAGTGCCAGGATTACACTCAAAGCTCTGAGTATCGAACTTTTATACATCAAAAAACCTCCGAAGTTTTGTATATAATCAAAATTACTGATTTTTTCATAACAGGGATATTATGCATTATTTTGCCGTAAAAAGCAAGTTAAAAATTACAAAAAGTTACAATTTGGATGCAACTTTGTTAACAATCAATAAAAATGGGCAATATAGCATAGTCTTTGTGGTCATCTATACAAGGAAGAAATTTCCAATATTTCAAAAAAATAACTACAGCCCCCGTGATCGGGGGCTGTAGCAGTTTATCCGTACAGATGTTATTATTATAATTTCTCAATTTCAGCTAAAAGCTCGGTAAACAGCTCTTCTTCTTTTACTTTTTTCAGTATCTCGCCCTTACGGAATATCAGACCTTCACCGTTTCCGCCGGCAATACCGATATCTGCTTCCTTAGCCTCTCCGGGACCGTTTACAATACAGCCCATAACTGCAACAGTGATATCCTTATTACAGCCTCTGAGAGCTTCTTCGACTTTTTCTGCAAGACCGATAAGGTCAATTTTTGTTCTTCCGCAGGTGGGGCAGGAAACAAGGTTTACTCCGGTTTTGCGAAGACCTGCAGCCTTCAGTATATCAAAGCCGGCATACACCTCATTAACGGGAGGTGCGGTAAGGGAAACACGGATGGTATCGCCTATGCCGTCAAGAAGCAGAGAGCCGATGCCCATTGCAGATTTTATAAGTCCCATCCTCCGGGTACCGGCTTCCGTAACACCGATATGCAGCGGATAGTCTGTTTTTTCTGCCATAAGGCGGTATGCTTTGCAGGTGGTGGAAACGTCGGATGACTTTATTGAAATTACAATATCATCAAAATCAAACTTTTCCAGAAGGCTTACGTGATAAAGTGCACTTTCAACGAGAGCCTCGGGTACGGGAGCGCCGTATTTTGCAAGGATTTCTTTTTCTACAGAGCCTGAATTCACCCCGATTCTTATGGGTACACCGCGTCTTCTGCATTCATCTGCTACAGCCTTTACGCGTTCATCAGAGCCGATATTTCCCGGGTTGATTCTTATTTTATCAACACCTGCAGCGAGAGACTCAAGAGCCATTCTGTAGTCAAAATGAATATCCGCAACTATGGGGACATTCACATTTTCCTTAAGTGCTGCAATTGTTTTTACCGCCGCCATATCCGGCACGGTTGCTCTTATTATCTCACAGCCGGCATTTTGGAGCTCCTTTGCCTGAAGGACAGATGCTTCAATATCTCCCGAGGGAGTGTTGAGCATTGACTGAACTCTTACGGGTGCACCGCCGCCGAGAATGATATCCTTTATTCTTACTTGTTTTTTACTTGCCATTTTGTATCATCCCTTTATAAGATTTGCTATATCGTTAAAGGTTATAAGAGCCATAAGTCCTAAAAGAAGAATAAGACCTGCTGCGTGAACTATTGCTTCAAATTTCTTGGGTACGGGGCGTCTGAAAATAAATTCAATTCCTATAAACAGAAGTCTTCCGCCGTCAAGAGCAGGTAAGGGGAGAAGGTTTACAATACCGATATTAACGGTAATGAATGCCAGTATGAAAATTATTGAGGCATAGTCTGCAGAGTGTACGGCATCGCTTGCGGTATCTGCAACAATGCCGATGGTACCTACGGGCCCTGAAATTTCATCCATTCCGAAGTTACCGCCTATCATATCAATAAGGCTTAACCATATCATTTTTGTCATAGAAAGGGTTTCTCGGACAGATCCCGGAATAATATTCAGAACAGAAACCTTTTCATTGCCTACAATGAATGAGCAGAAGCCCTGCTCCATATCGTAAACAACATCAAGCTGTGAAAATTCAAGCTTTTCACCGTCACGGCGAAGGGTTATGTCATATTTTCCGTCGTTGTTACGGTAAAGGCAATAGTAAAGGTCACGGGCAGAGTGTACCTTAGTTCCGTCTATGCTTATAATTTTGTCGCCCTTGAGAATACCTGTTTCGGCGGTGTACATATTTTCCGTAACATCGCTGACAACTGTTGTGGGGACAGCGCCGCTGATTCCCAGCATAATGCCTATAAGCACAAGACCGAGAACAATATTGAGTATGGCGCCTGCTGCAATCACAATAAATCGCTTCCAGGCTTTCTGGTTTCCGAAGGCTCTGGGATCATCGGAAATTTCATCTTCACCTTCAAGTGATACGAAACCGCCTATGGGGAGAAGTCTTAATGCATAAAGCGTTTCTCCCATTTTCTTTTTGAATATGGCAGGCCCCATACCTATTGAAAATTCATTTACTTTTATCTTAAAAAGCTTTGCCGTGCTGAAATGACCGAATTCGTGGAGTGCAATTATAACACCAAAAAAGAGAATTGCAAAAAGAATCGGCCATACTTTGCCCCATACGGCACCTGCTGAAATTGAAAGTGCAAGGTTTTGCAAGGAATATCACCCTTTTAAATAATTTATCATAATTGTATGTGCTTTACGGGAAATTTATACAGCCGAAAGCACAGCCTGACGAGCAGCCTTGTCTGTTTCAAAGACATCCTCCAATGTAAAATCCTTTTTATCGGGAGTCACATCGAATGCTGTTCTTATAAGTCTTCCGAGATCCAGGAAGCCTATTTTACCCTCTCTGAAAAGTCGGTTGGCCTCTTCATTTGCGCTGTTTACTGCAGCCGGGAAAAGACCGCCCTTTATTATTGCCTCACGGCAGATGTTAAGACAGTCAAATACCTCGTAATCAGGCTCGAAGAAGGTAAGCTTACCGATTTCAGCAAGCTTCAATTCACCTACGGGAGAGGGGAATCTTTCGGGATATGTCAATGCATACTGTATAGGAATTCTCATATCCGGAAGTCCCAGCTGAGCAATAACTGAGTTATCATCATATTCAATCATAGAGTGAATAATGCTTTCTCTGTGAACAAGGATGTCAATATCTTCGGGAGCCACACCGAAAAGGAAATGTGCTTCAATAAGCTCAAGTCCCTTGTTGAACATAGATGCGGAGTCTATTGTGATTTTTGCGCCCATATCCCAGTTTGGGTGCTTCAGAGCATCGGCTGCGGTTACGTTTTTCATTTCATCTCTTGATTTTCCGAAAAATGGTCCGCCGGAGGCTGTAAGAATTATTTTCTTCAGAGCCTTGTTTGAAGGTTTTCCCTGAAGGCACTGGAAAATTGCGGAATGCTCGCTATCTACGGGAAGAATTTCTTTTCCTGTTTTCTTTGCAGCGGAAAGAACAAGATTTCCGCCTGCAACAAGTGCTTCCTTGTTGGCAAGGGCAAGTGTTTTTCCGCTTTCAAGTACCGAAAGCGCGGGACAAAGACCGGCAAGTCCCACAATTGAGTCAATAACTGTGTCTGCTTCTGTTTCGGAAGCGCACATACATACCCCTTCTGCACCGGAATATATTTTTGTGGCGGTATCCTTGCAGCGAAGCTTTAATTCAGCGGCAGCGGCAACATCGGAGAGAGCCGCGCACTTCGGTCTGAATTTTCTTATCTGCTCTTCTAATTTTCTGAAGTCACGGTTTGCTGTAAGTGCTTCAACCGTGTAGCCTGATTTTTCGGCAACATCAAGAGATTGAACACCTATTGATCCTGTTGAGCCTAAAACTGCAATTTTCTTTTCCATAACTTTTCCTCGTCAGATAGTATTTATGAGAATAATGATTGAATAAAGAACAGGGAAGACAAAGCAGGAGCTGTCGAAGCGGTCCATAACTCCGCCATGTCCGGGGAGAAGATTTCCGAAATCCTTTATGCCGTGATGTCTCTTTATTGTAGATGCGGCAAGATCACCGAATATGCTTATAACAGAAAGACAAACAGAGGAAATTATAACAACGGGAAGAGTAACCTCTGCCGACAGGTCAAAGAAGTTTCTGAATACAAAGAATAAGACAGTATTAAGAACTGCTGTGCCGATAACACCGCCTATAGCGCCCTCAATTGTTTTCTTGGGAGAAATTACGGGAGAAAGCTTGTGCTTGCCGAAGAACTTTCCTGCAAAGAATGCAAATGTATCAGAAAGCCAGCAGCAGAAGAAGCCGAAAAGTATGAAGAAAATTCCGTCGCTCTTTTTATAGGAATCGGGGAAGGCAAGGTATAAATCTCTGTAGAGAATTATACAGGAAAGTGCGGAAGGCACAAATACGGAAGCACAAAGAGAGCACGCAACCTGCTCAAATTTCAGCTTTTCGAAATCAAGCACCATTGTTATAAGGGATGCAACAACAATAACGGTAACAACGGGGAACATAGGGATGTTCAGCTTTTCCTTGTATTCGAACCAGAAGGGAAGTGCAAGTGACACAAGAAGACAAAGTCCTCTGAATACGGGATTTTTAACATCAAATGCCTTTGTGAGCTCAAATACACCGATAGCTGCTACAATTGCAAGCACCGCCGTGAATACGGGGGTATACATTGAAAAAAGCCAGCCGATAACAATAACAAGACCTACAAGACCTGTGATAATACGAGTTTTCATGATTTTATTTTCCTCTATAACTTATTAGGCGGATGGGTGAACATCCGCCGTTATTTTGTAATTTATATGACAATATCTTTACATCAGGGCGGATCATACACCACCGAAGCGGCGGTTTCTTTTTTCGAAGGCTCTGAGAGCTTCATCGAAATCATTTTCCGTAAAATCGGGCCAGAGAACATCGGAATACCAGAATTCCGCATAAGCCGACTGCCATAAAAGGAAGTTTGACAGTCTTTGCTCACCGCTGGGACGGATAACAAGGTCAACGGGAGGCTGTTCACCTGTATAAAGTCCGTTCCCTATTGTCTCCAATGTTATTTCATCGGGTTTAATTTTACCTGAAAGAACATCCTCCGCTATATTTTTTACACTGTGGAGAATTTCCTGCTGACCACCGTAGTTGACAGCAAGGTTAACATTGACATTTGTCATATCCTTTGTTGCATTCTCAAGGTAATTCATAGCGGCGCTGAGCTCAGGGGTAAGGCGGCTTTTGTCTCCTAAAAAACGAAGCCTTATACCTTTTTCAATATTTTCCTGAAGTCTGTTCTCAGCCTCCTGAAGATAGTCTCCGAAAAGCTTCATAATAGCATTTACCTCATCCTCGGGACGTGCCCAGTTTTCAGTTGAAAATGCATAGAAGGAAATATGCTTTACTCCGAGATTGCCTGCATACTCACCGATTTTTCTGAAGGTTTTTGCGCCTTCAACGTGTCCCATTTTACGGGGAAGACCGCGGTTTTTAGCCCATCTGCCGTTACCATCCATAATAATGCCTACGTGGGTGGGCAGGATGCTGAATTTATTATCGCTCATAATCAGATTTCCATAATTTCTGCTTCTTTAGCGGAAGCAACAGAATCAACCTGCTTGATGAAATCATCTGTAATCTTCTGAACCTCACCCTCACCGAACTTAAGATCGTCTTCGGTGATTTCAGAGTTCTTCTTCATTGCCTTGAGCTTTTCAATAGCATCACGTCTGATGTTTCTGATTGCAACCTTGGAGTTTTCTGCAGTTGACTTTACGTCCTTAACGAGGGACTTTCTTCTTTCCTCTGTAAGAGGGGGGAAGGTAAGACGGATAACAGTACCGTCATTCTGGGGATTGATGCCGATATCAGAAGTCTGAATAGCCTTTTCGATGAGCTTGAGTGCGGACTTATCCCAGGGCTGGATAACAAGGATTCTTGCTTCTGCAACAGAAACTGCAGCCATCTGGTTTACGGGAGTGGGAACACCCCAGTAGTCAACTCTGATGGGATCAAGAACTGCAGGATTTGCTCTGCCTGCACGGATAGAATTATATTCTGAGTTAAGTGCAGAAATGGATTTTGTCATTTTTTCCTTTGCGAATTCAAATACGGTTTTCATTTTGTTTACCTCCGAAAATATAGTAATGAAAATTATTTAACTATTGTGCCGATGTTTTCGCCGAGAACAGCACGTTTAATGTTTTCAGGATCGTTAAGATTGAAAACAAGAACGGGAAGACGGCTGTTACCTGCAAGAGCTGCAGCAGTATTATCCATAACACCGAGATGCTTTTCAAGTATCTCATCATAAGTGAGCTCATCATACTTTACCGCATCTGCGAACTTGTTGGGATCCTTGTCATAAACACCGTCAACATTTGTTGCCTTGAAGAAAATATCACATTCGGTTTCAATGGCTCTGAGTGCTGCACCTGAGTCAGTGCTGAAGAGGGGACTTCCCGTGCCGCAGCCGAAAATAACGATTCTGCCGCTTTCCATAAGCTTTACTGCTTCGTCCTTATTAAAAGGAAGAGCCATACGCTGAATATCAAGGGCTGTCATAACAACAGCATCATTTCCTGCCTGGATAAGTCCTTCCTGAAGAGCAAGACAGTTTATAACGGTTGCAAGCATACCCATATGGTCTGCTCTGGTTCTGTCCATATCGCCGCTGCTTCTGCCTCTCCAGAAGTTTCCGCCGCCCACAACTATACCTATCTGAACACCGAGATCTGCCACCTCTTTGATTTTGGCACAGATACTGCCTACCATATCAAAATTGATGCCGTGGCCGGCTTCTCCTGCAAGCACTTCGCCGCTTAGCTTGAGAAGTATTCTTTTATAAACAGTTTCCATACAATCCTCCTGAAAATTTTCCTGATACATATTTTAACCTATAAAGGCCGTGATGTAAAGACAAAAAATAGAAACTTGACTATTTTTTTCTATGTGATATAATTTTAATTACACAAAATAAGGAGTCAATGTTTTATGTTTACATATGATGAAATAAAGTCAATTCTTGAAAATTTTGCTATCGCCGGGGAGTTTGTTTCCTTCGGACCAATTAACGACGGTCATATAAATGATACCTTCCGTGTCGTGTTCAACGTGGATGGTATGGAAATGTGTCATTTGCTTCAGAGAATAAATACCTCTGTTTTCAAAAAGCCCGATGAGCTTATGGCAAATGTTGATTGTGTAACCGCTTTCCTCAGAGACAAAATAATTGCATCCGGCGGTGATACGGAAAGAGAAGCTCTTTACTGTAAGCCTACAAGGACCGGCAAAAAATACTTTGTTGATGAAAACGAAAAGGTGTGGCGTCTTTATAATTTTGTAGAAAACAGTTATTCTAAGAATTCCATTGATTCTCCCGAGGTTTTCTTCAATGCAGGCAAGGCATTCGGTGAATTCCAGCGTCTTCTTGCAGATTTCCCCATAGACAGACTGTATGAGACTATTCCCGACTTCCACAATACCGGTAAGCGTTATAAGAATCTTGTAAATTCAATTGAAAAAGATCCTATGGGCAGAGTAAAATACGTAGCAGAGGAAATAAATTTCTGTTACGAGCGTCGTAATGAAACCTATATTCTTACAGGAAAAACCATTGTCGGAGATCTTCCCTTAAGAGTTACTCATAATGATACAAAGCTCAATAATATTCTCTTCGATAAGACTACTGATGAGCCTATCTGTGTTGTTGATCTTGATACTGTTATGCCGGGACTGAGCCTCTATGATTTCGGTGATGCCATCCGTTTCGGTGCTAACACAACTACAGAGGATGACAAGAATCTCAGTAATGTTTCTCTTGATCTCGGTCTTTACGAGCAGTATGTAAGAGGATTCCTTACCTCTGCAGGTGCAAGTCTTGTAGCAGAAGAAGTACGACTTCTTCCCTTCGGTGCAAAAATGATGACATTTGAGTGCGGTATGCGCTTCCTTACAGACTATATTGACGGAGATGTTTACTTTAAGATTCATTATCCCGAGCATAATCTTGACCGTTGTCATACACAGTTCGCACTTGTTGCGGATATTGAAAGAAAGTACACTCAAATGATGGAAATTACCGCAAAGGCATACGAGGAAATCTGCGGAAAAACATTATAATAGCACAAAAAAATCAAAGGTCGTACCACACGGTACGACCTTTTTTTAGCTTCCGACAGTGTTACTATTCACTTTTCACTATTACTTCTTACCTCAATTTATGTTCAGGACAC
The DNA here is from genome assembly GCA_045652065.1 of Acutalibacteraceae bacterium. Taxonomy (GTDB): domain Bacteria; phylum Bacillota; class Clostridia; order Oscillospirales; family Acutalibacteraceae; genus RUG806. The sequence goes on along the minus strand of JAZRTO010000022.1, from coordinate 126 downwards.
ATAGTGTCCTCATACAGTGTCACTATTCACTTTTCACTATTACTTCTTACCTCAATTTATGTTCAGGACACATAGTGTCCTCATACAGTGTCACTATTCACTCTTCACTATTACTTCTTACCTCAA
>JAZRTO010000021.1:0-36917 GCA_045652065.1 Acutalibacteraceae bacterium | reverse complement strand
CAGTAGACATCAACATCGGGATGAGCCTCCGTAAGAGCCTTTATTCCCTCCGGTGCAGCAATTGTACAAACAAATTTTATATGTTTAGGATTTCTTTTCTTAATAAGAGTTATTGCATCAATAGCACTTCCGCCTGTAGCTAACATAGGATCAACAACCATTACATCTCTTTCTTCAATATCAGAAGGAAGTTTGCAGTAATATTCAACAGGCATAAGTGTTTCCGGATCTCTGTAAAGACCTATATGACCGATTCTGGCAGATGGAATAAGAGCTGTAATTCCGTCAACCATACCAAGACCTGCTCGAAGAATAGGAACAACTGCCAGCTTTTTACCGGAAAGCATCTTAACCTTAGCAACGGTAATCGGCGTCTCTATTTCAACATCCGTAAGCTCAAGGTCACGGGTTGCCTCATAACACATAAGCATGGCAATCTCGCCGATGATTGCTCTGAAATCCTTTGAAGGCGTGTTTTTATCTCTGATAATGGACACCTTATGTTGAATAAGGGGATGATTTGTAACTGTAACATTTGCCATATCTGTCTACTTCCTTTCTGAAAAATTTACATATTTTCGATTTCGGTTATCTGATCAACGCGTCTCTGATGTCTGCCGCCTTCAAACTCTGTATTGATAAATACATCGACAAGCTCAAGTGCAGCACCCACACCGATAACTCTCGCACCGAGACAAAGAGCATTTGCATCATTATGTAATCTAGTAAATTTAGCACTGAAATAATCAGAACAACAAGCTGCCCTGATTCCCTTCACCTTGTTAGCTGCCATAGAAATACCGATACCTGTACCGCAGCAAAGAATTGCCTTATCACATTTACCCGCAACAACAAGGTCACATGCCTTTTTAGCCTGATAAGGATAATCAACACTGTCGGCACTGTAAGCACCGCAATCTTCAAATTCAATATTATTCTCGATAAAATATTCTTTTATGGCCTCTTTAAGAGGAAAACCTGCATGGTCACTGCTTAATGCTATCATTATTTTTTATCTCCTGACTTTTTTAATTCTCTTTCTGCCTGAGAAAGGCGAAGATATGACGGGATAAGATTATCAGCCGAAACAGCATCTTCCCCCCTATTATAATTTCTGAAGGCAGTAATTGCAACTCCTGAAGCATGCTGATATTTAAAAATTTCGGAAAATTTTCTCACATCAAGTCCCTTTTCGGACAAAAACTTATAAGAAATGTCTGCACCGTCACCAATCAGAAGAATTTTTTTACCGAGATGTTCAAGCTCAACAGAAAGCTCCTCAAGGGTTTTCGGGGCATCTTCAGCTATTCTCCGGATTTGGCCGTTAACCTTTTCAAAAAGTGCAGTATAAACCTGCATACAACGAGCATCCATCACGGGACATATTATAAATCCGTCAATATCTGCACAATTTGCAAGAGCTTCAAGTGTAGAAACAGAAAAACAAGGCTTATTCTTAGCAAAGCACAAACCTTTGACAGCAGAAACACCTATTCTGATACCTGTAAAGGATCCGGGGCCTGAGGAAACCGCAAATGCATCAATATCATCAACAGTAAGATCTGCTATATTAAGAGCAGAATCAATAAGGGACAGCATAGTCTGTGAATGTGTAAGACCGGTATTGATATATGTCTCACTGATAAGCTTTCCGTCTCTGACAATTGCGGCACCGGCAGCAACAGCCGAAGTATCAACTCCGAGTATAACCATCAGAAAACACCTCCTGAAACTATAATATTGCGTTCATCTGCGTTTTCGCCTTGGGAAATTTCTATATATACCGTATTATCAGGCAATGCAGATATTATATTTTCACTCCATTCAATAAAAAGAACAGAGTTATCATCAAGATAGTCAAAAAAGCCTGTTGAGTATAAGTCATCAATATCAGAAACTCTATACATATCAAAATGATACACCTTGGGCTTTCCGCCGTAATCGTGCACAAGCGAGAATGTCGGAGAACTGACAAACGAATCATTACCGTATGCCTTAAGGGCTCCTCTGACAAACGCAGTTTTACCCATTCCCATACCACCGGAAAAAGCGACAACGGTTCCTGCCGGAATAAAGCTACATATTTCTTGTGCAATTCTCATTGTATCGTTTTCGGAAAATGACTTATATTCTTTCATAATAATTCACCATAAATAATATTCCTATTGAAAAAACTGATTTTTACATATATAATACATTATATCAACTTACGGAGCTGAAAAAATGTCAAGATTAATTAAACTGATAAAATCTGCTTTTTTTGAAACAGATTTACTACTTATATTCCTGAGTATTGCTGCATCATTTTTTGGTGTTCTGATGGTACATAGCGCAACAATGCTTCAGATTGAAGAAGGAAGTATTATATCACGAGACACCCGGACTATGCTGCTTGCGGTATGCGTAGGTGCTGTTTTTGCTGTAATAATTTCCTTTATAGATTACAAATTCATATCGAAAATGTTCCCTTTGATAGGTGCTGTCTGCATCATAATGATGTTGGTGCTGTTCATTCCCGGTGTAGGTGTAGGACCGGCAGAACGCCCTGATGCTAAAACCTGGATTCTGCTCGGTTCAACAGGTATGTTCTTTCAGCCCTCGGAGCTTGTTAAAATCGGATTTATAATAACATTTGCTATGCATCTTGAGCTTGTCCAGGATAAAATTAAAAACATTCTTCATCTTGCAGGACTCGTTATCCACGGAATGATTCCAGTCGGACTTGTTATTCTGACAGGTGACCTGGGAAGTGCATTGGTATTTATGATAATTTTTGTAACAATGCTTTTCCTTGCAGGAGTTCAATTGAGATATTTCATTTTAGGTCTTGCCGGTGTCTGCGCTTCAATTCCTGCAGTATGGTACTTTTTCTTTTCAGATACACAAAAAGAACGATTCCTCGGCCTCATTTACCCTGAGCGATATCCCGATATAATGTATCAACAAAACAAAGGAATTGAAGCTATTGCATCAGGAGGGCTCACAGGACAGGGACTGTTCAACGGAGCGTACACACAAAATGAAATTGTTCCGGAAAGTGAAAATGACATGATATTCACAGTCATTGGAGAAGAACTTGGTCTTATCGGTTGTCTGTTAGCATTCGCGGTACTGATTGCAATTATAATAAAAATCGTGGCAACAGGCGCAAAATCAGGCGAAAATGCAACATCTCTTATGTGCTACGGAGTGGCTGCAATGTTTGCTGCACAAATTATAATCAACATAGGAATGTGCATGAAAATTTTCCCCGTTATCGGCATTACACTCCCCTTCTTCAGCGCCGGCGGCTCATCAAACCTTTGCATTTATATCGGCATCGGATTAATAATGAGTATATACCGCTTCACAAGAGAAAAGGAAGTAACAAGCATACGCTTCTACAGTATATCAAACTGATCATATGATCCTCCGCTTAACGGAGGGTCATATTTTTTTGAGATTTGCCATTCCCTGCATCAGCTTTTTAGTTCCTACTGTTTCAAATGCTACTTCCAGCAGAATATCATTTCCGAGAGGCGTTGATGAAACCACAAGACCTGTACCGAATTTTCTGTGCTGAACCGTATCACCGACTTTAAGCATAATTTCGTTTTTGTTGCTTGCAGCATTATTACTTACAGAAGATGTTACAAGATTAGACTTGAAAGAATCTGCTGAAGACTTTTTCTTAGACGAATATGAATAATCGGAATAATCCGAATCATTGTCATAAAATCTGCCGCTGTAGGAATTTCCGCTGTAATATCCGGACCCCGAGTAGCCGCCTGAAGAGTATGTATTTCTTTGAACAACACTTATATCATCAATAAGATCAAGAGGTATTTCAGATATAAATTTTGACGGCGGATTCATACTGGTTTTTCCGAACTGCATACGGCTCATAGCACGGGTAATATGCAATTTTTTCTTGGCTCTTGTTATTCCGACATAAGCAAGACGTCTTTCTTCTTCCATAAGTGACGGCTCACTTATAGACTGCATAGACGGAAACACACCGTTTTCAAAGCCGACAATATAAACATACGGGAATTCAAGTCCCTTTGCAGAATGAAGAGTCATAAGGGTTACCGTGTCAAGATCAGAATCATAATTATCTATATCAGACAACAAAGCAACTTCCTCAAGAAAACCTTCTAAAGTTGCTCCGTCACCGTTTTCTTCTTCGTAACGAGCAATGGTAGAATAAAGCTCATTAAGGTTCTCAATTCTCTCTTCTTTTTTCTCATCGGATGCAAGGGATTCAATATATCCGGATTCATTCATAATTATTCTGAATAAATTTGCAAGTGAGTTACTTTCACGAAGCATAGCAAAAGCGGTGATCATTCTTGCAAACAGCTTAAGCTTCTTAGCACTCTTTGACAATGCGGCATATTCATCGGAGTGCTCCATCAGATAGAACACACTTTCACCGAGGCGGGAAGAAATTTCCGACAGATTATTCATTGTAGTCTCGCCAATACCTCTTTTGGGCTCATTGACTATTCTTCTGAGACGCACATTGTCATTAGGATTAGACACAACTGCAAGATACGCGAGTGCATCTTTAATTTCTTTTCTGTCATAGAATCGGTGTCCGCCGATAATTCTGTAGGGAATGCCTTGCTTTACAAGCGCACGTTCAATTATATTAGATTGTGCATTCATACGATAAAGAACGGCATTATCGGAAAATGTCACTCCGTTATCAACGGAGTTATCCATTATGCTCTTTGCCACGAAATTGCCTTCTTCTATATCATCATTACAGGCTTTTAATACAATCTTCTCACCAACACCGTTAGAAGTCCAGAGCTGCTTTCCTTTGCGCTCTTTATTATGTGAAATAACGGCATTAGCAGCATCAAGAATGTTTTGTGTTGAACGATAATTTTCCTCAAGCCTTATAACAAGAGCATTACCGAACTGCTCCTCAAAGCTGAGAATATTTTCAATTGTAGCACCTCGGAAGCTGTAAATACTCTGGTCATCATCGCCGACAACGCAAAGATTATTATGCCCACCGGCAAGCAGACTCACAAGAACATACTGTGCGTGGTTTGTATCCTGATACTCGTCAACCATTATGTATCTGAAACGATTTCGGTAATAATCAAGCACCTCACGGTCTTTTTTCAAAAGCTTCACGGTATTAAAGATTATATCATCAAAATCCATTGCATCAGCCTCTTTAAGCAGCTGCTGATATCTCACATAGGCTTTTGCAATATCAATTCTTCGCATATCAGTTCCGGTATTTTCCGAATATTCCTCTACATCAATAAGACAATCCTTTGCACGGCTGATTTCACCAAGAATCTGCTTTGCGGAAAGATATTTTTCATCAATATTCAGCTGACGTTGACATTCCTTCATCAGACGCTTAGAATCATCTGTATCATAAATCGTAAAATGATTAGAAAAGCCAATTCTGTCACAGAACCGCCTGAGCATCCTCACACAGCAGGAATGAAAGGTACTCGCCCATATTTCATCTCCAGCTTCACCGAGATTGTTTACGAGTCTTTCCTTTAATTCATTTGCTGCTTTATTGGTGAAAGTAATTGCAAGGATCTGCCAGGGTTCGGGAGCTTCAATACTTAATGAAGGAGCAATCTCCTCATAGACGGATGAATCCCCATCAAGATATCGGCAATATAACTCTTCGAGGTTATCGGAAAAGCTGTATATTCTGTCAGAATTATATGCATTTCCGTATTTTATAAGATTTGTAATTCTGTTAACAAGAACAGTTGTTTTACCGCTTCCCGCACCTGCAAGAATAAGCAGCGGCCCCTTAACAGTGGTCACTGCCTTGAATTGCATACTATTCATACGGGAAAAATCTTTCTTGATTATCTGTTTTCTTAATTCAAGAAGTCTTTCTTCTGACATAATTTCACCTGTAAATTATCTGTTAAAAATAGAATTGCCGTAACAGTCAACAGCCACAATCAACGGCATATTTTTTACACTTAAACGTTTGATGCTTTCGCAGCCAAGCTCGGGAAATGCAATTTCATCAATTTTATCAATACACTGACTGATTAATGCTCCAAAGCCACCGCCGGCACAAAAATATATAGACCTGTTACGAATAATTGCCTCAATCACATCATCACTTCTGTTACCCTTCCCGATCATCCCAAGAAGTCCTCTGTCAAGCAACACTGGCGAAAAGGAATCCATTCTCGATGATGTTGTAGGGCCAAAGCTGCCGATAGTACCATCATTCTTTGTAGGACTTGGACCGGCAAAATAAATTACGGCACCGGAAATCTCAAAGGGCAAATCCTTCTTATCGTCAATAAGACGGCATAGCCTTGCATGAGCAGCATCTCGTGCTGTATACACTATTCCGGAAAGATAAATCTTATCACCTGCAGAAAGTGTCTCAACAAGACCGGGGAGTTTGTCTGTGTTAATGTAATGCTCAGTCATTTACATCAACTCTGAAATCAAACTCATCCGCATCATCAAAATTAACATTTGGCTTACGCATAGGAATAACATCCTCGGTTTCAAGAGAAGCTCCTGACACCGGTGCTTCTGCCTTTTCACCCGAAAAAGCAGCAAAATCAGTAGTAAAATCAAACTTTTCACCGGTTATCTTCACATCATTCTTAAATGAATCAAGAGCTTTTCCCAAAACGTTCATATTATCAAGAAGAACCTTGAATGATACATTGAACTGATTGCTGATATCGGTTATGCTTTCTGCAATAGCACCAGCCTTAACAGAGGTAGCGTGTGCAGAAGAAAATGCATCTGCAAACAAATCAGAAGCCTTATCATTTGCCTCTTTTACAAGAATTTCAGAAAAACGCTTTGCGTCAAGCATAGCAGCACCAAGGCGAGCTTCATATACCTTAGCAATATCACATTCAGAGCATTTATCATTCTGCTTGCTCATCACATCTGCATTTACACTCTCCAGCTCTTTAATTCTTGCCTTAAGCTGCTCAATTTCTGTCTTATAATGATCCTCTTTTGCCTTAAGAAGCTCTTTTTCTGCAGATATTTCGGAATCCTTAAGCTTTTCCTTTTCGTCTGTCTGAGCAATAACTCCTCTGAGAGTGTCAATATCAGCCTTACGCTCAGCAAGCTCTGCCTGAAGACGGGAAATTTCCGAATCCTTTTCCTGCTCCGATTCATCAACTGCTTTTTTCCAGTTTTCAGCAGAAGTCTTCAATTCATCCTTTACATCAGAAATATACTTCTGAGTATTTGCTAACTGTAGCTGAAGCTCTGCCTTTTCAGCAAGAATACGTTCAACATAAGCCATTACATCATTTCTGTTAAATCCGTTCATCGATGAACGGAATGAAATATTTTCAGCCATAATCTGCCTCCGGAATATCACAATTTTTTATAATATTAACATACAGTTCTGTTAATTACAAGTATTTTCAACATAATTATGTTTTTATTTATTATTGACAAGCAAAATAATAAACATTATAATTGAAAAAAATATCACTCGGAGGATTTAACTTATGGAAGTAAGAATTTTCGATACAGCAGATGAAATTGCAATAGCCTGTGCTGACATTTTTACAGAAACAATCAAAAATAAGCCTGACTGTATTTTAGGTCTTGCGACAGGTGCATCACCTGTAAAAACATACAACGAACTCATCAGAAGATACAATAACGGTGAAATCAGCTTTGAAAACATAAAAACCTTCAACCTTGATGAATATTGTAATCTTCCCCGTGATGACAAAAACAGCTATTATACCTTTATGCACGAAAATCTTTTTAATAGCGTAAATATCAAGGAAGAAAATGTACATATCCCTGACGGCAACGCTGCAGATCCCGAAGCTCATGCAAAAAGCTATGATGAAATGATTGATGCAGCAGGCGGAATCGATATCCAGCTTCTCGGTATCGGAACAAACGGTCACATAGGCTTCAATGAACCCAGTGATAGTTTCTCAGACGGTACATTCAAGGTAAAGCTTACAGACAGCACCATCAAATCCAACAGCATCTACTTTGATGACGATACAATGCCGAGATACGCTCTTACAATGGGTGTTAACTCCATTATGAAGGCAAAGAAAATCGTCCTTATCGCAACAGGTGATTCAAAGGCTGATGCAATAAAGGCAACAGTAGACGGAGATGTTACCCCTATGTGTCCCGCATCAATTCTTAAAAATCATCCTGATGCAATTCTTCTTATTGACAAGTCAGCTGCAAAACTTCTATAAAATAATATTAAGCCGCAGAATTTCTGCGGCTTGTTTTTTACCATCCAAAAGAATAATCACTATTGAGTTCAATATATTTCTCCATTAATTCAGATGCGATTGAATAAGATTCTACAAGCGGATGAAGTGCAAGTGCTTCCACCGCTCTTTTTTTATCCTTACTGAGAATAGCAGCTGCTGCTTCTCTTTCGTACATCTTCATTCGTTTAATCAACTCAATTGCATAAGAGTCAACATCTAACATTGTAAATTTCTTTGGTATCACAGAATCCTTGCTGACCGTACATGTAATTTCAACAATATCATCATCAAAAAGCCCTGGAATTGCGCCCTTATTTTTTGTGCAGAAAATCATTTCTCCGTCTTTTCCGCTGTTAACAATATCAATAAATCGCAAAGCAACGCCAGCATATCCGCCGTCATCAGCGGCAAAGGGATCAAATTTCCATTGCTTGTGACGTCTCACACCTGTTTCACTTGCCATATAAGAATTTTCGCGAATGCCGTAATATTTCTCAAAAATCTCAAGAGCCTTATCAAATTCATTATCAATATCAACAAGTGAAAGCTCTTCAATCATCTGCTTGTTGACTTCCTCTATCTGTTCTCCTCTTGTTTTCTCGGCAGTAAGAATATTTGCAACAGCTTTTTCACGACTGAAAAAATAATAAAGATATTCATTAGGCACAAAACGTCGCTGAACAAGCATATCTTTTGAGAAATATCTCATATCAGTTTCATTATACGCTTTGTCATTATTGATAATGCTGTCAATGACATCTTCTCCGTCAAGAGTTATTTTGTTAAAGAATGAAAGATGATTAAGACCGTAAATATCGCCATATACCCTATCCGCGGAAACGCCAAGTAAATCTGCAAACGAATGAAGCATTCCGCTGGGTGCATCACATATACCATATGTAAAGTCATATCCCTTGTCACTAAGTGCCTGTGACACCAGTCCTGCCGGATTTGTAAAGTTAAACATCTTAACATCCGGTTTTGCAAATTTTTTGATAATTTCACAATATGAAAGCAGCACGGGAATACTTCTCATAGCAAAGCTGAAGCCTGCAGCACCGGTAGTTTCCTGACCAAGCACGCCGAGTGACAAAGCAATTCTTTCATCCTTGACCCTCATAGAATCTCCACCGACTCTGATGGTTGTAATTACATAATCAGCGTCCTTAACTGCCTCGAAAATATCTGTTGTCAATGAAAACTGAAGCTCGGGTGCAATAAGTGACGATATTTTCCTTGCCATTTTTCCGAAAATATTGAGCTTAATCTCATCATTGTCCATAAATACAAGCTCACTTATACCAAGTGAGTAAGCTCTGCTTGCAATTGAACGAGCAAGAAACATTGATCTTACGCCACCGCCGCCTATTACAGTCATCTTCATATCATTCACGTCCATTCTCTTTACTTGCTCTTGCCTTTGCGGGTTCAAGCCTGAATTTTTTGATAAGGTAATACACTACACCTACAGGGATAAAGCAGATAGCAACAAGAATTATCTTATCCAGGGGAATCCACTTGAATATTGCATCTCCGAGAAGAGTAAACAAAATTACTCTCCAGGCAATACCTGCAACAGAAAGAATTGCATATTTAAGATAATTGCATCCCGATGCACCGTAAAATAGACTTACAAAATCAATAGGAAACGCCGGAATTGCTCTGATAGCAATAAGGACGGAAGCTTTACTTTGTATATCTTTTTCGAGTAATTTTCTTCCTGCTTCCTTTTTTGACAGCATTTTATACACTGCATCTTTACCGAGAAAGCTTCCGAGAAAATATGTTACGGTAACTTCAATAAAAATTCCGGTAAGATTTACAATAACAGCAAGCAAGGGATTCATAATTGCACCGACAGCAACATAAACAACGGAAGCCGGCACAACAAAAACAAGAGCTTTAACTATATAGACAGTCAGTATCATGCCAATAAGTACAGCAAGCTTATCAGTAACATCTGCAAGGGCCCTTACATCAAGAGTTGAAAGCTCATCATAATATATAATTGCAACCGCAAATAACGTCAGCGCAACAACACACCTCAGAATTATCAGAAAAATATCCTTTTTTTTCATTCATCTTCCTCTTTCTTTTTGAGATTACCCGGCATTTCAACACGGTAGATACTCTGATTAGAAATATCAACATACGGCATATATATCGGCGGAATACCAGCAGTTGCTGTAAGACTTACAACAAAGGACTTCAGATGAGGAAATAAAGCATCAAATGTTTTTACATGGAGCTTTTCCTTGGGTATTTCTCCGTTGATAACAAAAAAGCCCTTTATCACTACAACAATTCTGAATCTCTCAGGAGAATTCTTGTCAAAAATTTCAGCGCGCATTTCGCCCTGACATGTATTAATTTTCGAATAGCCAACATTATAAGAATACTTATTCTGAAGTTCAATTTTAGTGTTTGCAGGCAGCTTATTTACAAAATCAACAGATTCAACTTTTGCGAGCTTCAATTCAAAATCTTTCATAACCGTCTCCCTGATAAAATATGAAATTAATTTAACATATCAAAGATAAAAATACAATAGACAATGTAAATAATACACACAATATTGTAACAAAAACGGTCTGTATCAACCTCAGATGACACAGACCATAACATTTATGAATGAGCTTCTTACTTTTCTTCCTTCTTCTTATGGAAAAGGATTTTGTCAACGGGGAAATAAAGGAAGAACTGCACAGCAGAACAAATCATTGTTGCAATATTCTTCGCAAGATCCTCATTAAGATTCCAGCCTACAAATACATCCTTAAGAGTAGGATTGAGCCAAGCAGAGAAAACAATAAGACCGATTGTAAATACAATATAAATGGGAAGAGCAACTGCTACATTAGCACCGGAATTAAAGGTTTTTTCCTTATTTACAAAGAAAGCAACAATCTGAGCTACTATATTTGCAACATTACTTACAATAAAGTAACCAAGTCCGCCGACGGCAACAGGGTATGCAAAGAACAACCAGTTAAATTCTTGTGTATAAAGGTCTTTAATAGCAGGAATAAGATTAAGGGTGTTAAGAAGCACAAACTGAACAATCATTGCAAGAAGACTTACAACAATAAACTTAACGAACTGCCAGACTGTAACAAGAAGACTTCCCTTCTCCTCTGCCATATTATCAAGCTGTTTTAATTTACTCATAATTTTCAACTCCAAATTTATTTTTTATAAATATTACCACATTTATTTATAAAAAGCAACATAAAACTTAACTTAATTTGCGAATAAATATAATGTATTTTGAAACAATATAAATAAAACAAAGGAATTGATGTTATGATTGAAAAAGATACAATAAGGCTTTTAAGAGAATGCGATGCCGGAGTGAAGATGGGTATATCATCTATAAGCGAGGTAATTGACAGAGTAAACTCTAAAGATTTTAGAACAATACTAAACAATAATAAGCTTGAGCATGAAAAGCTTGAATCACAAATTCAGCAAAAGCTCATTGAATATAAGGACGACGGTAAGGATCCGAATCTTATGGCAAAGAGCATGTCGTGGATAAAGACAAATGTAATGATAGGCATGAATAATTCTGACAAAACAATAGCTGATTTGCTGACAGACGGCTGTAATATGGGTGTAAAATCCCTTAATTCATATCTTAATGAATATAAAGCTGCTGATGAATACACTAAAGATATAACAAAAAAGCTTATTAACCTTGAGGAAAGACTTGCTGTTGATATGAGAGATTATCTGTAAAAGAATACCGATGCTTCTAAAAGTGAAGCATCGGTTCTTTTGTATTATTTTAATCAGAGATGATCCTTTACATTATTCACATAATGACCTGTATCCTGGAAACAGATTTCGGTGCGAAGACACTCACCCCACTTAGAGGCAATTTCTTCATAAGAATCGGTCATAATTTTTGCTCTGCTGAAGCCGTCCTTAGCACCTCTGAGACACCAGTCAGATTCCCAGAAAAGATGATTTGATGCCTTATATGTCCAAAGACACCAGTTATAATTTGTTTTATTCATAAATGTAAAGCAATTATCCCATGTTGTCTGCTGATGAGGATAAAATTCACCCATAAACATCGGCACATCAAAATAGATAAGCTTTGTAAACAAAGCAAACAGATTAAAGATAAAGTTATTATTGTTATAAAAATGAACCTGATATACTACATTCTCCCAGCCCTTGAGAAATGCCTGAGGAAGAGCAATAGCTGTCCATATACATTCCATCGTAATAATATGATCAGTATCAACAGCACGCACAGTATCATAAAGCCTTGAATAAATTGATTCATTGTTTATTCTTCTTCTGATTTCTGTACAATCAACATCGCACATTGGCTCATTAAGAAGATCATACATTGCGACAGCAGGATTACCGTTAAATCTCGTTGCAATAGCAGTCCAAAGCTCATCTGTAAGCTCGCGGAATCTTTCTCCCTGCGCTGTATCGTCATACAAACCGCAGGAATCCCCCTTACCGCTATGGGGAGCATCACTCTGATAACCAACAGCACCGTGCATATCAAGAATTACATAGAGCTCTCTCTTTGAACATTCATTAACAATCCAATCAAGACGGGAAAAATCCCATTCACCGTTTTCATCGAGAATTTTGGTACCGTTATCATCATAATAAAAATTTCTGAACCAGAAGGGCACACGAACACAGTTAAAGCCCATTGCCTTGATTTCATCTAAATCATATTCAGTGATCCAGTTATCCATATACGTGTCCATTAGCTCATAAGCAGCTTCAATACCAAAGCGTTCTGTAAGCTTTTCAAGAACATCATAATGATCTGTAGCCTCCTCATAAGGACAAAGCCAATCCTCCCAGATAAGCCAGGCACCGAGATTAACGCCTTTTAACTGTACCTTCTCACCGCGTCTGTTAACAATATCCTGTCCTCGTGTTGACAGAAAATCTTCATCAGTAAAGCCATCAACCTCATCTGATGCAAAAGAAGAAAAAGAAACTGCTGTGAATAACGTTATAGCGGACATAAAAACACATATAGCCTTCTTGAATTTTGTTACCATAAAAAATACTCCCAATAACCGTTTTGTGATGACTTGTCACAATATCACCTAAATTCCAACAAAATATTTGGTGGAATTGCACCTTGATTGACACACAATTAAGTGATATTATATCACAACAAGGAGGTGATATAATGAATCGCAATATTGTCATAACGGAACAGCTTGCCGACGAAATAAAATATTATGGAATAAACATAACAGAAAACGGCAAAACAATGTGCTATTTCCGTTTGACAGAGAAAAAAGAAAAAATTGAACAGCTGAAAAGGAATCTGCAGAATTCAGACATATCAGCTGTTCATATAAATGACATAATCAGGGACTTTATCGCAGAAGATGCCTGCGATAAGCTATTAATCAATTCCCTGCTGTAATGTCACATAACCGGGACGGTAGTTCACGCTACCGTCTCAGTTTTTTTACATAAGACTCTTATAGAGAGCTACGATATCTTCTACGCTTGTTTCTCTGGGATTTCCGGGACGGCAAGCATCTGCAAAGGCAGATTCTGCAAGCTCAAGAACTTCTTCATCCTTAACAATGCCCTTAAGTGTAGATTCGATACCTACATCCTCAGAAAGCTGACGTACAGCATCAACAGCAGCCTTTCTGTACTCTTCCTGAGTCATATTATCAACGCCCTGTACACCCATAGCCTTAGCAATATCGCGATATTTTTCACCTGTATACTCAGCATTGTATGCCATAACAGTGGGAAGAAGAACCGCACAAGCCTTACCGTGAGGCATATCATAGTAAGCAGAAAGAGTGTGAGCCATTGAGTGGTCAACACCAAGACCTACATTTGAGAAGCCCATTCCTGCAATATACTGACCGAGAGCCATACCGTCACGACCGTCTTTTTCATTCTTGACAGCACCGCGAAGAGACTTAGCAATAACCTCAATAGCCTTAATGTGGAACATATCAGAAAGCTCCCATGCGCCCTTTGTAATGTAGCCTTCAATAGCATGAGTAAGAGCATCCATACCTGTGGCTGCAGTAAGAGCAGCAGGCATTGAAGCCATCATATCAGGATCAACAACTGCAACAACGGGGATGTCATGCACGTCAACACATACAAACTTACGCTTCTTCTCTACATCTGTAATAACATAATTTATTGTAACCTCAGCAGCAGTACCGGCAGTTGTGGGAACCGCAATAATGGGAACACACTTGTTTTTTGTGGGAGCAACACCTTCAAGTGAGCGAACATCCTCAAACTCGGGATTAGTGATAATAATACCGATAGCTTTAGCGGTATCCATAGCTGAACCGCCGCCCACTGCGATAATGCAATCAGCAGCACAATCCTTAAATGAAGCAACACCGTTCTGAACATTTTCAATAGTGGGATTTGCTTTTACATCAGAAAATACAGCATATTCAATTTCAGCCTTATTAAGAACATCGAGCACCTTATCAGTAACAGCAAACTTAAGAAGATCGGGGTCTGTTACAACAAAAGCTTTTTTAAATCCTCTGCTTCTGATTTCGTCGGGAATAGAATTAATAGCACCGGCGCCGTGATATGATGTTTCATTAAGAGTAAACTTGTACATTGGAAGTCCTTCTTTCTGTTTTTTCTTCATTATACTATAGCGACAGATAATATGCAAGAAAATCAAAAAAAATATTTCTCATATACAGATTTGTCATATTTAAGTCAATGATGTTAAAAAATTTTTCATTTTTGTAAAAAAAAGACTTGATTTTTCAAAACAGATGTGATAATATATCCAAGCGCCAGTGAGATGCAATGATTATTGAAAGGTAGATTAACACTATGGGATGGTATGAAATTCTTATCGGCATATTACTTGTAATAACTTCTATTGCTATTGTTATTCTTGTTCTTATGCAGCAGAGCCGTAAAGCCGGGCTTTCCGGTGCAATAACAGGCGGCGCCGAAACATTCTTCGGAAAGAACAAATCACATTCCACAGAAGCTAAGTTAAGCAAGTTTACAAAGATTTTCGGTGTTATTTTCTTCGTAATTTCTTTGTTCTGCACTTTCCTTCTTGCGTTTATGGTTTCTCGTTGATCCAGTAGCTCAGTCGGCAGAGCACCTGCCTTTTAAGCAGGGTGTCCGGAGTTCGAATCTCCGCTGGATCACCATAAAGAAAGCACTTCATCTGAAGTGCTTTTTTTATTTTCTCAAGAAAGTCGTTCTGACAGAAAGCAAATCATTATGCCTATAAATAAAATTCTGTTAGCACAATTCATTATTTCACTGAACCAGAAGAACCCCGTATTTCTGTCAGGAAACAGTTCAGCACAGCAAGACACCATCATAAGTGCAATAAAATAAAGCAATATTACCATTATGTAAAAAAACTTTGCAAAGCGTAATGTTTCTTTTTTGAGACAAATTGTTTTATCCATATAATCACCGCTATAATTTTACCGCGTAAACAATTCCGAATCAATGATAACATTTTTACAAGGGAGTAAAGATATGGACAGAGTAGGTATATCATCAGCTTGCTTTTATCCCCTTACTACAGAAGAATCATTTATAAAATTATGCGAAGCAGGAATTAAATGCATCGAATTATTTTTTAACTCCCCTTCCGAAATATCTAACAACTATATAAATGATTTAATTGCAATTCAGAAGGAATATGAAATCAAAATTCCTTCTGTTCACCCGTTTATGTCCTTTGCGGAATCTTTCTTTCTCTTCAGCTCATATGAAAGACGCTTTTATGATATTCTTGATTTTTATAAACGATTTTTTGAAATCATGCAGAAGCTTGACTCTGAAATATTCATAATACACGGACTTAAAATTCCCGGAAGCATCACAGAAGATGTATATTTTGACAGATTCGGCAAGCTTACAGAAATCGGAAAAACATACGGTATTACTGTTTGTCAGGAAAATGTTGTTCAGCATCATTCTCAGAGTGCAGATTTTCTTATGCGAATGAAGAACGCTCTCGGAGATGACTTTTCACTTGTATTAGATATAAAACAAGCCCGCCGATCCCTTGAATCGCCTTATGACTTTATAAATAAACTCGGCAACCATATAAAACACATCCACATAAGTGATTATAATGACAAATCATCGTGCATTCCCCCTGCCGAAGGCTTGTTCGATTTCAGAGAATTCTTTCGCGAACTCGACAAAATCGATTATAACGGCAAGTTTATCATTGAATTATATGATTATTCTTACACCGATGAAAAACAGATTTATGAATCTTTTTACAAAATAAATGAATTTCTCGTTGATTATTAATATTCGATATGTTATGATACTCATATAATTTTTTTAACGGACGGTAAATTTTATGAAATGCCCTTATTGTTTATATCCCGAAAGCAAGGTAATAGACTCAAGACCCGCAGATGACGGTCAGCGCATCCGCCGTCGCCGTGAGTGTATAAAGTGTACAAAAAGATTCACAACTTATGAAGCTATTGAAGGTCAGCCTATCATCATCATAAAACGTGATAAGTCAAGACAGGTTTTCGACAGAACAAAGCTGCTTTCAGGTATGCTTCGTGCCTGCGAAAAAAGACCTGTTTCTCTTGAAGCTCTGGAAAATGCTATAGATGAAATAGAAAGCCAGCTTCAGAATTCACTTGACAAGGAGGTTTCTTCTGTCTGTATAGGTGAAATGGCACTTGAAAAGCTTAAAACAATTGATGAAATTGCATATGTAAGATTTGCTTCCGTTTACAGAGATTTCAAAGACATTGAATCTTTTATGGAAGAACTTAAACAATTAAGAAAAGAGAAATAAAATCTATGGGAGAGCAGAAAAATCTGCTCTCCCGTTTTTTAGTTTTTATCAAAAATTTTTTTCAAGCCCCAGAGAATAAGATCGGGATCAAATAAGATTTTTCTTTTGCAATATTTCAGAATTGACTCCGCATACCCGCCGGTAGCAACAACAGAAACTGATTTTTCACCTAATGCTTCTTCTATTTTATCGCACATACCGTCAAGCATTGAAGCAGTCCCCTGCACAATACCTGCCTGCATGCTGGTTACAGTGTTAGTTCCGTATAACGGACAATCACCAGAAGAAATATTAATGAACGGTAAAAGTGATGCAGCACCTGACAATGCATTGAGTGATATCCCCACTCCGGCAGAAATAACACAGCCTCTGTACGCACCTGAAGAGTCGATAACACTTATCTTGGTTGCCGTACCAAGGTCTATAACAAGACAAGGAGCTGAATATTTATCTATCGCGCCCACCGCGCCTGCAACGAGATCAGCACCAAGTTGAGCAGGATTGTCTATTTTTATAGACAGCCCGCTCTTGATTCCTGGACCGAGGACAATAGCATTGACACCTGTAAGCATATTGATAGCATCTTTCACAAGTGTTGTTAACTCGGGAACAACAGAACTTATAACAGCTCCGTCAACATTGCCAAGAGTTGCATTTTTCAGCTCAACAATCCCTTTAACAGACAGCGCATACTGTTCGGCAGTAATATTTCTGTCTGATGAAATTCTTGCTTTGAAAATCAGCGAATCTCCGTCAAAAATTCCAAACAAAATATTAGTGTTTCCGATATCAACTGCAAGCAGCATAATTAATCCTCCATACTGAAGCACTTAAGAGCGGGGAGCATTTTTATAAACATACCACCCTGAACGGAACGATGTCTGAAACCGACAACAAGAGATGTAACGGTGTCATACCAGTCTGTCATTGGTACTCTTGAGGGAGTCTGATTATAACAATTCCACATAGGAGTTATATATTCGTCAAATTCCTCTCGGGAGGGTGCAAGGCAGGCTGTCCACATAATCCAGTCTGACTTTGTATATGTCTTTCTGTTATCAAGAGGCATTCCGTAAGCATTGAAATGCTTCTTATTAGATGAAAATTCAGAATAATATACACTGGGAGCAAAAAGTCCGGTTCCCCAGATTTTATCCCAGATCATATTATACTTCATACTGAAAGTATCTTCGCAATCAAATGCAAGTCTGAAGCTGCCGTCAGAATTCGCTGCCTTTTTAACCCAGTTATCTGCCATCACACGTGCTTCAGACATGTATTTTTCAGCCTCTGCAGTCTCACCTTTCATCTTGAGCACAAGAGAATAGCCAGCAATACCCATTATAGCTTTAAGTGAAAGATTGCAGTTATGAGCAAGATGTCCTGCAAAGTCATCAGTACAAAGCTGATTTTCAGGATCCATACCATATTCAAGAAGATATTTAACCCACTTGGCAACCGTATCTTTATATAAATCAAAAAATTCGGTATTGCCGTCTCGAAGGCAGATGTTTGTAAGCATAATAATCATGTTTCCGCATTCTTCAACAGGCATCTGAAACTCCTCGTATCTTCCGTCTTCAATATGATTTGTGCCGTATACCTGACCGTTTACAAGCGGATACTGCCCTACATCATGGGGTGCAAAATCAAACTCCCACTCGTCGCTTTTTGCATATCTGAATATGGGCCTGAGCATACCTTTAAGAAGTTCCGTATTATAATAAAGGAACATCGGAGATGACGGATATGTTACATCAACGGTTGCTGCACAGCCGTTACTGAAGCACTCCTTAGAAATAAAGATAACATTACCTTCATCATCAACACAAAGCTTATGAGCAGCTATAACCTGTCTGTATGCAAGAGAAACAAGGTCCGAATATTTATATCCGCCAAGGAAATATGAATCATTTTCAAGCTGATTAGACTTCCCATAACACATATCACTCATTTTATCGGCCTCGGCATAAGCCTCAATGATTACATCTTCAATAGTCTTTCCGTCTTTTTTCCAATATGCAATTACTTTCTTTCCGAAATATTCAAGTGAATATATATCATCATAAGCCAATAACACATAAGAAAAAGCATTATTTCTGAGCTCTATTTCAGCCTCAGCAAAAAGCATATCATTACACTTGTTAAAGGATACCTTGTTATTTTCAGAAACAGCAAGATAAAAATATCCCCAGTCAATTCTTAAATCATCGCCCGATCGGTTAAGAACATCCTGCTTTTCTGTGCCCATTTTTCCTAATTTGAGTCCGTTTACTGAATATACTTCGGAAACAACTCTTTCAGTACCCTTTTCGTTAACAACGAATTCTTCGGATGCACAAATTCTGACGGAAACATCGTGCTCATTTCCGTCAATGCCGACATATGAAAAGCTTACATATGAAACAGGTCTTGAAAGTCTGTACAGATCTTCAGCAAATACAGGGGTGTAAAAATTTACATCAAGCATAATTTTTCCGTCGGAAAAAACATAGTGGGATACAAGGGCATTCATATCAAAATGAGTCTGCGGAATAACCTCTGTTTCGCCATCGCCCATAAAGCGGTACTCTTTTCCGTCTATTGTAACAAAACCATTAAGAGTATTCGGTGCGCCTGTCCAATGCTCGGTTACTTTATCATAAAGCTTGTCCGCAGGTGACCATACAGAAAAATAGGGATCAACAGTAATAAGTGGAATCGAGGGAGGTCTCAGTAACATAGTAATTCTCCTGACATATTTTTTTATAACTATAACATTCTTTCAATAAATTTACAATAGTCAATACTGCAATTGTAAAATCTTGCAAGTTAAAAAACTTTATGCTAAAATAAATTTATAAAAATTCAGGGGGAATATTATGAAACACATCATAAACGGTGATATTTTTATAAATGAAGATATTTTTCCCGTAAAAATTATATCCACTAACGGAAATGTAACAAATGCCCAAAAGCTGCTGATAAAAAAAGAGCTGCAGATAACAACTGACGAAAAAGATATCACAACTCTAAAGAACGGCCGCACCGGTGATAAAGCATATATTGTTGTAGATTTCGGAAAAGAGCTTCACGGGAAATTAAGGCTTCTTTCCTTTACTATGTCGGGTGTCTCCCCTGCTGTTGTACGAATTACTTACGGAGAATCAGTTTCCGAAGCATTAAGCACAATCGGAAAGAAAGGTGCAACAAACGACCATGCAACACGTGATTTTGAATTTCCGATTCCCCGGTTCAGTGACATTTCCTTCAATGAATCAGGCTTCCGATTTGCAAAAATTGAATTAGTAAGTAAAAACACCACAATCAACATAAAAGCAGTAACAGCAACAGCAATTTACCGCGACATTCCTTATCTCGGTACATTTTCCTGCAACAATGAAACATTAAACAAAATATATGATGTTTCTGCTTATACCTGCCATCTTAATATGCAGCAGTATATCTGGGACGGAATAAAGCGCGACAGACTTGTATGGGTAGGTGATATGCACCCTGAAATGCTGACGGTCAGAACTGTCTTCGGACCTCACAGCATCATTGATAAAAGTCTTCGGTTTATGAGAGAAAACACTCCCCTGCCTTCCTGGATGAACGGAATGCCAACATATTCCTTATGGTGGCTTCACATACTTAACGACTGGTATTTATATACAGGAAATTCAGAGCTGCTAGAAGAAAACAAGGAATACGCACTGAATCTCATAGAAATAATATGCGGTCTCGTTAATGCTGACGGAAGCGACAATCTGCCGTCATATTTCATAGACTGGCCCTGTAACGGCAAAAAAGCCGGTGTCAGCGGCTCAAGAGCACTTCTTGCAATGTCACTTACATCAGCAGGTAAATTAGCTGAAATATACGGAAATAACACACTTTCCGAGCTTTGCTCTGAAAAAAAATTATTACTCACAAAAACTAAGCCTAAAACTTTTGGCGCAAAGCAGGTAGCTGCAATGTATTCCCTTGCCGGTTGGCTTGATGAAAATAAAGCGGCTGAAGAAATTCTGAATGACAGTGCTTCAGGATTTTCAACATTTATGAGCTATTATCTTCTGAAAGCTGCATCAAAGAAAGATATGACTGCAACACTTTCAGCCCTCGAGGAATATTACGGCGGAATGCTTAAGATGGGAGCCACCACTTTCTGGGAGGATTTTGATATAAAGTGGCTCAATAATGCCTGTCCTATAGACGAAATTCCCACAAAAGATAAAAATGATATTCATGCAGATAACGGTGCATTTTGCTACAAGGGTCTTCGGCACAGTCTTTGCCACGGATGGTCATCAGGACCTACCGCATTCCTGGCTGAAGAAGTCCTCGGCATTAAAATACTGGAACCGGGATGCAAAAAAATTGCAATAAGACCCAATCTCGGAAATCTCAGCTTTGCAAAAGGAACATATCCGACCCCATACGGCACTGTGTCTGTAGAGTGCAAAAAAGAAGGGGAAAATATTACAGTATCTTATAATGCCCCCGACGGCATTGAAATAGTTTTATAAGGAGAGAAAAAAATGAATTTTACAGAACTTGCAAAAATAAGACAATCCTGCAGAAAATACAATCCTGCAAAAGGTGTAGAGGAAGAAAAAATTCAGGCAATTCTTGAGACTGCTAATCTTTCCCCCTCTGCATGTAACAGTCAGCCCTATAGAATTACAGTGGCAAAAGGTAAGGCTGCAAAAGAAATTGCAAAGGCAACAACGGGTGTCGGCATGAATTCATTCACTGCCGATGTTCCCGTGATGCTTGTTATTTCCGAGGCTTCATATTCAAAAACTGCTGCATTGGGAGCAAAACTTAAGGGAAACGACTACCGATCAATAGATATCGGTATCCTCAGCGCTTTCATAACATTAAAGGCTGCTGAATTGGAGCTTGGCACATGTATTCTCGGCTGGTTTGATGACAAAAAAATCCGTTCAATCTGTAATCTCGATTCCCCTGTCCGTCTGGTTATAACTCTGGGCTATCCTGCAGATGATTACCCGATTCGCAAAAAAAAGAGAAAAGAGTTATCCGAATATGTTGTAAATATGAGATAAGTTTTTCTCAAAGCAGCAAAAAATTGCATACTACTTTTTATAGCAAAAACACTACGGAGGTTATTTTATGTTATCTAAACATTTAAAGCTTTTACTTTCATTATTTACCGCTGTTCTTATTATAGGTGCAGTATATTTGACAAAGGTTGAAACGGTGACAAATATCTGTTTTCCCGAGGCATCAGCTACAGAGGTTGTTTTATCCGGTACTTGTGGTGCCAAAGTAACTTATACTCTTGATAAGTATGGTACGCTTACTATTTCGGGAGAAGGAAATATGAATGATTATGATCCGTTTCTACCGATATTTGGCTCAAGACCTCCTTGGTATAACAATTCAAGCTCCATTGACCGTATTGTTATCAATCAGGGAGTTACACATATCGGAGAATATGCTTTCATAAACTGCACTCAGTTAACAAGTATTGTAATTCCTGATTCAGTTACAAGCATTGGTGAATATGCCTTTTACAACTGCAGCAAGCTTTCAAGTATATCTATTCCGGAATCCGTAACCTATTACGGAAACAGTATTATGTTCGGATGCTCATCTCTTGAGTCTATTTCTGTTAAACTTGAATCTTTCACACTCGGCTATCTTTTTGGCACAAAATCTTTCGCGAATAGCACAAAAACAGAACAACTTAATACAGAATACTATATTCCCAAGAATCTCAAAAGAGTAGAACTTTTAGGAAATAAAGTTTCAAAATCTGCTCTCTCCTTCTGCAATAGTATTAATACTGTTAAATTCGGCAAATCAATCCAGAATGTGTATTACGATGCTTTCTATTATTGTAATAATGTGAACTGCATTGAAATTGATAGCATTGAAACATGGACAAATATAAACTTTAGTTCACATTTGATGCTTCAGAAGGATGCAAAATTATATGTAGGTGGTGTTGAAACAACAGAAATTATTATACCTGATACAGTTACTTCCATAAAATCTTCGGCTTTTTATGGCTTAACAATGATAGAGAGTGTGATAATCCCTGACAGTGTCACATCCATCGGCGATTATGCATTCTTTAACTGTAGCAGCCTTCAGAATATATCTATCCCGGCCGGAGTCACAACAATCGGAGAATCTGCCTTCTATGGCTGCAGCAGCCTTCAGAATATAACTATCCCTGACGGCGTCAGAACAATCGGTGAATCAACTTTCTCTTACTGCAGCAGCCTTCAGAATATAACTATCCCTGACAGTGTCACAACAATCGGTCAATTAGCCTTCTATGACTGCAGCAGCCTTCAGAATATATCTATCCCAGCCGGAGTCAAAGAAATCAGAACCTCTGCATTCAGTGGTTGCAGCAGCCTTCAGCATATAACTATCCCCGACAGTGTCACAAGAATCGACTCTTACGCATTCAGTTTCTGCAGCAGCCTTCAGAATATAACTATTCCTGACGGTGTCACAACCATCAACGACTCAACCTTCTCTAATTGCAGCAGCCTTCAGCATATAACTATCCCCGACAGTGTAACTATCATACGACATAATGCATTTAAAAAATGTACATCCCTAAGAAATGTCACAATCCCTGACAGTGTCACAATCATATATGACGCTGCATTTGAAAATTGCACATCACTTATAAGCATCACAATTCCTGACAGTGTCACAAAGATCGGAGACTATGCATTCTCTAACTGCAGCAGCCTTCAGAATATCGTAATCGGAAATAGTGTCACAACTATCAAGGAATATGCATTCTCTGACTGCAGCAGCCTTCAAAATATAACTATCCCTGACAGTGTCACAACCATTGAAAGATCAGCATTCTATAACTGCAGCAGTCTTCAGAATATAACAATTCCTGACAGTGTCACAAAGATCGGAGACTATGCATTCTCTAACTGCAGCAGCCTTCAGAATATCGTAATCGGAAATGGTGTCACAACCATCGAAAGGTCTGCATTCTCTAACTGCAGCAGCCTTCAGAATATAACTATCCCTAACAGTGTCATAACCATCAAAGAAGTAGCATTCGATTATTGCGAATCACTTAAAAGCATAAGAATTAATAACCCTGAATGCGAAATATATGATACAGCAAGAACAATATATTCAGGGGCTACAATTTATGGCTACAAGGATTCAACGGCACAGACCTATGCAGAAAAATACGGTCGAACATTTGTTGACGTTGAGCATGTACATAGTTATACATCAAAGGTAACTTCTCCCACATGTACAAAACAGGGATATGCTACATACAGCTGTACTTGTGGTGATACCTATACCGAATCAATTGAAAAACTCGATCATGAGTATTCTGATTCCTTTACAATAGACACAATAGCAACCTGTGCTGTGGTGGGTTCAAAGAGTAAGCACTGCACAAGAAGCGGCTGTACTGCAAAGACGGATGTAACAGTGATTACAAAAACAGCACACACAGAAGTGACTGTTTCGGGTAAGGCAGCAACTTGTACCGAGGCAGGACTTACAGAAGGTAAGAAGTGTTCCGTCTGTAGTACAGTTACTGTTGCACAGCAGACAATAGCTGCAAAGGGACATAATTACAATAATGCTACATGCACTGAAGCAAAGAAGTGTAAGGTCTGCGGTGCGACAAGCGGAAAAGCAAATGGTCACAAGTACGATAATGCCTGTGATAAGTCCTGTAACGTATGCGGTGTAACACGTACAATCAAGCACACTTACACTAAAGTAACAACAAAGGCGACACTAACAAAGAACGGTCTGATTAAAAATAAGTGTACCATCTGCGGGTATGTTGCAAGTAAGTCAACAACTGTTTACTGTCCCAAGACAATCAAGCTTTCAAAGACAGAGTACACCTACAACGGCAAGGTACAGACACCTTCCGTAACCATTAAGGACAGCAAGGGTAATACTCTTAAAAAGGATACTGACTATACCGTAAAGTACGAAAGCGGAAGAAAGCTACCCGGAAAGTACACAGTAACCATCACATTCAAGGGCAAGTACAGCGGCACAAAGAAGCTGACTTACACCATTGCTCCCCGTGTGACTACCAAGATTACTGCTACTCAGACCACAACCACAATCACACTTAAGTGGAACAAGGTAACAGGTGCTGAGGGCTACAGAATTTATCAGTACAACACCAAGACCAAGAAGTATGAAAAGGTCAAGGATGTAACGGGTACAAGTCTTAAGCTGTCAAAGCTCAAGAGCGGTACAAAGTATAAATTCAAGGTAAGAGTCTTCACCAAGGATGACGGCACAATTATGGGCGCATATTCACCCATTTTTGAAACCGCTACCAAAGCAAAGACACCCACCCTCAAGGCTACATCAACCAAGAAGAGAACAGCCTCACTTTCCTGGACAAATGTAACGGGCGAAAGCGGATATCAGGTTTACTACGCTACCAAAAAGAACGGCGAATACAAGAAGCTTAATTCCTATAAGGTAAATGTAGTAAAGGGCTCAAAATCCAAGCTTACAAGCGGTAAAACCTACTACTTCAAGGTAAGAGCCTACACTAAAACCGACAGCGGTACAGTATATTCCACCTGGAGTACAGTAAAGAGTGTTAAGATTAAATAACACACTATAGAAAAGCAGCCATCGGAAATACCGATGGCTGTTGTGCTTTTTGTTCAGGTCAGAATGCAAGAAGATTGGATTTTACATACTTTGTCTTGGAGAAGCAGCAAACATCCTTGCCGCCAAACAAAATATGATCACACAGATGAATACCTAACGGCATACACATTTTTGCAAGCTTTTCTGTAAGTGCTTTATCCTCTGCCGATGGAACAGCAAAGCCGCTGACATGGTTATGTGCAATAACTATGCCTTTAGCATTCTGCATAATTGCTGATTTTACAACATTATTAAGATCCGCATAAACCATATTCTCATTGCCCTGAGATATCTCAACATCGTTGATAAGTCTGCAGGCACTATCAAGGTAAAGAATAACAAATTTCTCAGCAGTTGCAGTTTTGAAATAACTTGCGAGGAACTTTTTCGCATCATCTGATGACTGAATAACAGGTCTGTCCGAAAATTTACTTTCTTCATATGCACGGAAAAGCTCAGGGATAAACTTGATCAGAGTTGCACTTTCTATTCCGATGCCGTGAACATTCATCAACGCTTCAATGGGCGCATCGAATACACCGGCAATAGAACCGAATTCATTGAGCAATAAATGCGCAGTTTCATTAGTATCACAGCGTGTAATTGAATAGAATAACAGCATTTCAAGAATATTATGCGGCTGAAACCCCTGAAGACCGGCATTCCTGAAATTTTCCTTCATTCTTTGTCTGTGCCTTTTATGCAACTCATCAGAACGGGCATTTTTTCTGTTTGAGGTAGTTTTCCCTGCTTTGGTTTTCATCTCCATTAAAATTAATTCTCCGATTAAAATTTAAATTAAGCAAAATAATCTGCAATTCCGTTTGCAATTGCATTTCCGATAGTGTTTTGATGTGCAGAATTAGCCAGTACATTTCCTTCGATGTCATTAGTCAGGAATCCTGTTTCTATAAGCACAGAAGGACAATTATCAACCCTTGTGACATAGAAAGGATAATACTTGACTTTTTTATCAACATTCGCATAGTTAGGATCTGCCGGACTGTAAACAGAACTCTGATATGCTGACACAATTCTGTTATGGATTGATGTAGCAAGATTATATGAAAAAGGTGTGTAGTAGAAAGTATGAGTTCCGCTCTCATCAGTATTAGCGGCGCCGTCACAGTGAATACTGACAAAAATATCAGGATTTTGTTCTTCACACATAACGGTTCTCTCTGACAGCGACAGGCTCGTATCCATTGTTCGAGTCATTATTACCTTTGCTCCGAGACTTTCAAGATACTGTTTAGCATAAAGAGCAATATTAAGCGTTATCTGCGACTCTGACACGGAGTTGTCATTGAGCGCCGTTCCGACCATCGAAATTCCTCCGTGCCCCGGATCCAGCATAATTACCTTACCGCTTAAGGATGATTTTTCTAAATAATTGAAGGATATTACAAGCTTATTATTTTCATTATACTTGATGTCATAGCCATAAAATACGCCTTTATTTCTGAGATAAAGTCGCATTGTCAGAGCATTTTCCCCGGAAGAATACAGCTCATAATGGGAAAACAGAGGATTATTTTCAAGTGTGAAATTCTGACTCTGACTAAACTGCCCTGAATGATAGAAGTTTACATCAACATACTCAGCATCAAACTTTTTAATATTAAATGAAAATTTCTCATACCCTACAGAAAAATCCGCATCCTTTACAGTAACTGTAACGGGAGACAGCCAGTCAAGAGTAAATGAGAGATTCACATCCCCGGTTGTACTGTCGCAATTTTCAACAAGAATATTGTTAAGCGGAAGCCTATAGCCGTTATTAATAAGCACAGCATCAACACCATATACATTAAGTCCGCTTTCAAGCTCATATCTCAGATATCCTTCATTAGAAACATTGATTTTTCTTACATAATCAATTGTGCCCAGGGGAAGAGATGAATTATAAGCGTGATATGTATCATAATCCTTAACAGAACTTATAATTTCAGTATTATCGTATTTGGTGACACACATAAGTGCAGTGCCCAATCCGTTATCCGTGTAAGGAGACAGCTGTGATGGAAGAGTAATCTCACTCTGATTCACAGCAACACTCTGATTTTCTGTTTCAGGATCAGTTTTTATACTGCCGCAGGAAATTACTTCATTTCTTCCGTCATAGAAGCAGATGATATCAAGCTTATCGGAAATCATTTGTTGCTTCAAAAATGAAATACTGCATTCATATACGGTATTTGTGCTGTCAGGCGCATCAGTATCGGACACTTTCGGCGACATCTGATAGCAAGAGCCGTTAACAACAGCATATACCAGAGACCCGGTCGGACATTCTGCAAAAACATAAAGCTGCTTATTCTCGTCCGGAATCAAGCTATCCGAGGATGAGAAGGAGGTAAATAGTGAAGAATTATTATAAATACTGTGAACATAAGAATCGCCATTTCCGCAAAACTTGAATTCATTCATGCCGGCCTTAAGCTTTGATGTATACTTAAACTTTCCTCCACTGATCTGTACCGTCTTGTCATTACAAAAAAGGTTCATTTTTGAAGATGACTTTCCTGTAAATTTTATAGTGGTATCACTAACGGTTAGTGCGGTAAGATTAAATGAGTCACTGTTGCTGCCGGCTACATCATTGAGAAAAACAGAAAGCTCACGTGCAAGATGTTTATTATTTCTGAGAACCGAAGCATTAAAAAAACAACTTCCGTCAAAGGCCGGACAATTATATAGGGCCTTCAACTGATTGATAATCTCTGTTGTATAGCTCCAATCCCCTTCCTCAACAAAAATACGGTCAAGTCGCATTTCACTATAAAAAGGCATATCATAGTATTCAGCAAAGAAATCCCACCATAAAGCTACACTCTGATAAGGAAATTCAGGATCACCGCTTGTGCAAAGGCTGTCAAGATATCCGAAATCAACAAGACCGCTATGAAAAACCGTTGAAACAAAATCATCAGCAAACTGCTTTTCAAAATCAGAATGAACTTCTATTCCCACATTAATGTGGCTGAATTTTTCATCAATCAGCTTCCTGACTGTCTGTGCACAATCAACATAAAGGGAATCTGAATATGAACGGTCAACAGAGATAAGCACTGAATTAAAGCTGTATGTCGAAAGATATCTTTCTATCTCCTTTGTCTGAGGCTTATTGCTTCTGCTGAGCAGAATATCATCATCTGCAACAAGAACCGCTTCGCAGCCGAGGCTCCTCACATAATACAGAAAATAAGCCAGTATATCAAAATCACTTCCGTCAGGTTCTTTAAGTGCAGAATACTCATTTTCCGTATCCGGCTTTATAAAAAACACGTCAGGTATAAAATTTCTGTAAAAATCCATATCAGAATAAATACTGTATTTCACGGCATCGGTACCCTCAGATGCCTCTGCAGTGATATCCTTATTGATATCAATCCACAAAGCATTCATATCATCGGGTAATTCATTTTTTTTCGGAGAACCGACTTGTTCAGTCCTTAAAGCCTCAATAATCTGATCGTTAGTCATCAATGTCGAATTAACAGGTGCGCTATTTACGCTTAATATTTCCTCAAAGTCGACATCAATTTCCGAAAAGCCGAAGTATAAAAGACACAAACTTACAGTTATACATACCAAAGATAAAATAATCTTCTTAAGTTTTGACATATAATTTTATCCTCTTTCACGCCAAAGAATGTAAATCAGTTATCTGATTCGGAATCCTCACTCTTTTTCATTTCAACAATATTTGTTCTCACATCAATTCTGTCATAATATTCCTTGAATCTGATCGAAAAATTAATCAGCTTTTCACAATCACCGCAGTAGAACATTGCAGAAAAAGATTGATTGACAACTTTCCAGTCGCTAAGCCGCTTCATTGTTTTTTTGCAGGAGGGGCAATCACACTTCATTTTGCTTTTATCAATCTTCGGGCTGTTTATATTAGTAATTACTGAAGATTTAAATAGGAGCTTCTGATAAAAGGAGGAATCGCATATAACCGCGGTATTCAGAAGATGATCACGCTTAAAGCATTTCTTTAAGCATCTGAGGCCGAGCAATGAATCCTCAAGAGCTCTGTGGAAGCTGCATTCCGACACATCAATTCCCATATGCACTGCAGCATTTACAAGGCCTATCTGCTGATTACCGGCTCCGACAATAAATTCCTGACAATATTTTTGCAAATCAACATACTGCGTAAGAAAAGGAATAGAATTCATTCCGCAGAACATAGAGAAATTATCAACAAGCACTCTTATATCGGAATTACCCCATGATAAAAAGATGCAGTTTCTTCCGCCTATCCATTTGATAAAATCTGATATTGCTCTCTGGAAGGATACACCTGAGCTCATATCTTCATTTGAAATGTGTGTGAGATTTTTAACTCTTCCGCTTAATTTCTTGATGAGCTGAGAACGGATTATAACAGAAAATGTATCAATAACATCGAGCTCTTCATCAACAAGCACAGCACCGATTTCAAGTACCTCGTTAACAAAACACTTTCTTGCCTTATTGTATGAATTATTCCATTCAAGATCCATTATTACATAATACATCTGACAGCTACTCCCAAACATTCTGTATTTACGCACATATGTATAAAATTATAATATAAATTATCAAAATATGCAACAAGAAAATTTCAGCACATAAAATTAACTCTTGAAGTAGATAAAGCAGTGTATTATAATTGATTCAAAACATAAAACCGGAGGATATATGAAAATACGAAAAACAACAATAAATGACCTTGACAGCGTTCTTGACATCTACGAAAAAGGGCGACAATATATGCGCAAACACGGAAATCTTGAACAATGGCAGAACGGATATCCGCAAAAAGATGTTATAACACAGGACATTGAAAACGGTGTTTCTTTTGTTGTTACAGATGAGGATGACAAATTAATTGGTGTATTTGCATTCATTAAGGGACCTGATATAACGTATAATGAAATTTTTGACGGTCAGTGGCCCAATAATAAGCCATATTATGTTATTCATCGCATTGCTGTATCTGAACACAGAAAAGGGGTAGCATCCTTTGTATATGAAGAGTGTCTGAAAAAACATCCAGTTCTTCGAATTGACACTCACAGGGACAATATTCCGATGCAAAACTCTCTTAAGAAAAACGGATTTTCCTATTGCGGTATTATTCACCTGCTTTCAGGTGATGAAAGGCTGGCATATCAGAAAGAAAGGTGATTACTATGAAAATACCCGAGATACTTATTACACACGCTGAAAAGCTTGAGAAAAAAATAGAAGGCATCTATCCTTCCCTTGCTCCCCTTGCAAAGCAATGCTATCTTAACACTATTGAAACAACCGTAAAAAAATGTGACAACGGTGACTACTTTGTCATCACGGGAGATATTCCTGCGTTGTGGCTGCGTGACAGCTCAGCACAGCTTCGTCCGTATGCAATTCATTGCAGTGAAAGCGAAGAATTAAGGGAAATATTCAGAGGTGTAATAAGAAGACACGCATTCTATGTAAATCTCGATCCTTATTCAAATGCATTCAATGAAGTAAGCCACGATGAGGCTCATACTGATGACACAGATTTTTCATCCCCATACATATGGGAAAGAAAGTATGAAGTAGACTCACTTTGTGCTTCAATTTATCTTGTTTCTGACTATTTTGATGCAACGGACGATATGTCAATTTTCACAGATGAACTACACAATATGTTCAGAAATATTACTGATACATTCATCAAGGAACAGGATCATACAAAGAACTCAAGCTATTATTTCAGACGCACCGATTGTCCCGAAACCGACACAATGCCTCTTGACGGCAAAGGCAATCCTACTGCATATACAGGAATGACCTGGTCAGGCTACAGACCCTCAGATGACAGATGCATCTATAACTATCTGATTCCTGCTAATATGATGGCAGTCGTTGCAATGAATAAGGCAGCAGAGCTGCTTATCAAGGGTTATTCTGATCAGGAATATGCAGATAAATGCAAAATCCTTGCATCCGAAATAAAGGATGGCATTGAAAAACACGGTATATATAACCATCCTGATTTCGGAAAAATATATGCATATGAAACAGACGGACTCGGAAATTACCGTCTTATGGATGATGCAAACTCCCCCAGTCTTCTGTCTGCTCCTTATCTCGGCTTCTGCGATGTAAACGACACCATATATCAGAACACAAGACGCTTTATTCTCTCTGAAAACAACCCCTTCTATTTTGTCGGTAAAGCAGCCAAAGGTATCGGTAGTCCTCACACAGGTAAGGACAAGATCTGGCATATTTCTCTTACAATGCAAATTCTTACATCTGTGTCTGACGAGGAAAAAGCTGAATGTCTCAAAATGCTTTCTGAAACTCATGCAGATACAAATTTCATGCATGAATCCTTCAATAAAGACGATGCAACAGATTTCACAAGAACATGGTTTGCCTGGGCTAATTCGCTGTTTGCACAGATGCTCGGCACACTTTGAAAAAAATAAATAAAATTTATAATAACTTTCATCAAAATATTAGATTATCCGACAATATTTTTTTGTTGCAAAAAAATATTAATATGTGATATAATCAAAAAAAACAGTCAACCTTTCCGTAAAAAGATTGACAAAAGAACGGAGTGCAGAAAATGAAAAAGCTTTATGAAGGTAAAACAAAAAATGTTATGCTTGATGAAGAAACAGGTATTGTACATCTTTTCTTCAAGGACAGCGCTACTGGTGAAAACGGCGTATTTGATCCCGGTTCAAACACAGTAGGCGGCAGTGTTGAAGGTAAAGGTAAGGTTGGTCTTGAGGTATCAAAGTATTTCTTTGAGCTTATGGAAAAGAATGGTATTCCCACACAGTATCTCGGTGCTGATATCGAACAGGGACTTATGAAGGTTCGTAACCTTACAGTTCCCAGACTTGAGTTCATTGTACGTTATTTTACTGCAGGCAGCATGTGCAGAAGATTCACACTTGAAGAAGGCATCCCCTTCGATCCTCCCTATGCAGAGGTTACTCTTAAGGACGATGAGCAGGGCGATCCCCTCATCAGCGAAAGAATCTGCCTTATGAAGGGTATTCTTAAGGAAGGTCAGTATGAAGAAGCTCAGAATGTTGTTCTCAGTGTTGGTGAAGTTCTCAAAAAAGAGCTTGCTTCTATGAATCTTACACTCATCGACTTCAAGATCGAAGTTGGTTATGACGAAACCGGCAAGATTTATCTTGCTGACGAAATCACTCCCGATATCTGGAGAGTTAAGGATACAGACGGCAACATTCCCAACCAGATTGATTGTGCAAAGCTTATTCTCGCAAAAATCAAATAAAACATACGAGGGGCAGTCAATACTGCCCCTTAATCTTAATTAAAGGCGGTAATAAAATGGAAAATTATGCACGCTTCAGATATCAGCCTTGTCTTCCTCTCGGTAAAGACGGTAAAAGGGTTACAGCGTCAAGGGAGCATATTGAATTATCAAAAAAAGCTGCAACCGAGGGCATTGTCCTTCTGAAAAATAACGGTGCGCTCCCCTTGTGTTCCGATAATACAGTTGCCCTTTTCGGCAAAGCAACAATTGAATATATCAAAGGTGGCGGCGGAAGTGGTGATGTCCACTGTCCTTACATAAGAAATATTTATGAGGGGTTCATTGCAAAAGAAAATGAAAACAAGATCAAAATCTACAAGCCCCTTGCAGATTTTTATAAAGATTATGTAAAAAAAGAAAGTGTTAATGTTCTTACTCAGGTGCAGATAGATGCCAGATGGGATATCGTAAACAATATGGAGTTCTGCACTGAACGTGATGATATGACTTATGACACGTTTGCTGCTATGCATGTAAAGGAAGCAGAAGTTCCAGATGAATTGATAGTAAATGCATCTGAAAATGCCGATACAGCAATAATCACCCTCAGCCGTTTCTCAGCTGAAGGTGTTGACCGAAGACCTATAAAAGGAGACTATTATCTTTCTGATCTTGAAACTGCACTTATTGACAGATGCACTGAACTTTTCAAAAAAGTTATCATTGTTATCAATTCCGGAGCTGTTATTGACTGCGAATATTTTGCAGAAAATGATAAAATCGGAGCTGTTCTTTTTGCCTGGCAGGGCGGAATGGAAGGCGGAAGTGCTCTTGCTGACATTATATGCGGTAATGAATGTCCCTCTGGCAAATTAGCTGATACCATTGCAAGAAGCTATGATTGCTACCCCACAAAGAATGATTTCTGGGAATGCTTTGATCACGTGGATTATTCCGACGACATTTATGTAGGCTACAGATACTTTGAAACCATCCCCGGTGCATCCGAATTTGTAAGATATCCTTTCGGCTTCGGTCTTTCTTACACAAATTTCTCAATCAGTGAAATTATGTGCTTTACACATAGCGATAAAATCAATGTTGTACTTAATGTAAAAAACGCGGGATCTGTTTGCGGTAAGGAAGTAATTCAGGTATATTACAGCGCTCCTGAAGGAAAACTCGGAAAACCGTCTAAAGAACTGGCTGCCTTCAAGAAAACAAAGCTTCTCTCTCCCGGTGAAACTGAAACTATCTTCCTCTCCTTCCCTGTTTCACAGATGGCAAGCTTTGATGATCTTGGCAAAATATCAAAAGCTTCTTATATACTCGAAAAAGGTAATTATTCATTCTATATCGGAACATCAGTAAGGGATGTAATAAAGGCTGATTTTGAATTTTCAGTAGAAGAGGACACTGTAACAGAAAAACTGGAAAGCCGCTGCAAACCGTGGAAACTCAGCAAACGTATGCTCAGTAACGGTTCATTTGAAGAATTACATCAAGGAGAGCCAGAGTATTTCTACGGAGATGTCGCTGACACAAATGCTGTTGCCCCCGAAAATGATGTTATTTTTGATAAAGTCGGCAATGAAATAACAATGGCCGAATTTGTAAAGCAGCTGACAATTGACGAGCTTTGTTTCCTTGTTGGCGGTCAGCCTCCCACGGGTGTTGCAAATACAGGATGCTTCGGAGGTCTTAACAGACTTAATATTCCTGCGGTTCCCACGGCTGACGGTCCTGCCGGTCTCAGACTCGAACCGAAAACTGGAATTCCCACAACTGCCTGGCCTTGCGCTACCCTTCTAGCTTGTACATGGAACACTGATCTCATTGAAGAAGTAGGAGCCGGCGGCGGAAGCGAATTAAGAGAAAACAATCTCGGTGTATGGTTAGCTCCTGCGCTTAATATTCACAGAGATCCTCTTTGCGGAAGAAACTTCGAATATTATTCTGAGGATCCGTTACTTGCAGGAAAATGCTCGGCTGCAGCAGTCAGAGGTATACAATCACAGAAGGCTGCAGTATCCATCAAGCATTTTGCTTGTAATAATAAGGAAGCTAACCGTTTTGCAAGTGACTCACGTCTTTCTGAAAGAGCATTGCGAGAAATTTATCTCAAGCCCTTTGAAATATGCGTTAAAGAAGCTGATCCCTGGACTCTTATGTCTTCTTATAACCTTATCAACGGACTTCATACAAGTGAAAGCTATGAGCTTCTAACCTGTATACTCCGTGATGAATGGGGCTTCAAGGGTATGGTAGTAACAGACTGGGGTGTAAAAAACAGACCTGTAGTTGAAGTAAAAGCCGGCAATGACATGAAAATGCATTGCGGATATCCCGATGAACTGAAAGATGCTTACGAAAAAGGTGATCTCACACGCGCAGAGCTTGAACTCTGTGTAACAAGAATACTCAATATGTTCACAAAACTAAAATAAACCGTAATATTGACTTATAATCAGGTTTACATTCAACAGTATTGAATCACTAATAAAATAAGATTATTCACACAAAAAAAAGCCGCCGAGGTTCATCCCCCGGCGGTTTTTCTTATCTTTATTTATTTGACTTTTACACTCTTTACTGCACTCCAGGCTCCGTATACCTTCTTGCCGTCAACGGTCTTGAAGGCTCTGACCTTAATATGGTAGGTCTTGCCCTTTGTTAGCTTTTTGATTGTTGTTTTTGTGCTTGACCCCTTACTTACGGTTGCAGTCTTTGCATTTGTAAGCTTCTTTGAAGCAGAATACTGTACCTGATAGCCTGATGCACCGCTTACTGTCTTCCATACAGGTGTTGCAACGTTCTTACCTGCAGTCACCTTTGAAAGTGTTACCTTTGCAGGAGCTGTCGCGGTGGTAATTGTTGTCGAAGACTTTGAATATACCTTCCTACCGTCAATGGTCTTGTAGGCAGTTACTCTTACCTTATAGGTAGTTACCTTTGAAAGCTTTTCGAAGGTATATGCGGTCTTAGTTGTTGTTATCGTCTTTACAACCTTGCCCTTTGAGTTGAGGAGTTCTACCTTGTAACCGCTTGCACCCGTTACTTTACTCCAGGAAGCCTTGATTTTTGTTGTATAGCTTGTGGGAGTAATCTTCGCGGTTTTTGAGGGAAGGATGTTGAAGGATAAAGTCTTAGTACCGCTGTACTTACCCTTGAAGGTAACCTTTACTGTATATTTACCTGTACTCTTTCTGCCGCTCGCATAAGAAATTGTGTAATCAGTATCCTTCTTAAGAGTATTTCCCTTGCTGTCCTTAACTGTTACAGAAGGTGTTTTCACCTTGCCGTTATAGGTATAGGTTGTGGTTGAAAGCTTGATGGTCTTAGGATAGTAAACCGTTGTGGTCTTGGAAACATTACCGCATACAGAACACTTTGTTTCAACCTTTCCGTTCTTTTTAAGTGTTGCCTTTGTAGTTACCGTCTTGTAGGAGTGTTTAATTGTACGCGTTGCTTTACATACGTTACAGCTCTTATCACAGGTGTTATCATACTTATGACCGTTTGCCTTACCCGCTGTTGCCTTACATACCTTACATGTCTTAGCCTTTGTACAAGTTGCTGTCGCATAATTATGAGTTATCTTGCGAGTTGCTTTACACACATTACAAGTGGTATCACAAGTATTTTCATACTTATGACCTAACTTGCTGCCGCTTGTAACTCCGCACACCTTACAGGTCTTGGGTGCTGTACAAGTAACAGCAGAATAATCATGTCCCTTCGCAGAAATGGTATTCTGTGTAAGTGTAACTGTATTACAAACTGAACACTTCTTACCTTCTGTAAGTCCTGTAGCTGTACATGTAGCTGCCTTACCTGTAACCTTCACTTCTTTGTGAGCGGTCTTTTTTATTGTCTGTTGAGCAAGTGTTACCTCTCCGCAATCAGCACACATCTTACCGTCTGTAAGCCCAGTTTTTGTACAAGTGGCAGGCTTACCTGTAACCCCTACTTCCTTATGAGC
>JAZRTO010000020.1:0-4604 GCA_045652065.1 Acutalibacteraceae bacterium | reverse complement strand
TAATATCATACTAGAAATAAAGATACAATTAAAAAAAATTATATTAAAAATTTGTTTAAAAAAATTTGTTATATCAACGTTATATTAGAGACAAAGGAAGTTTGCAGTTTAACTGCTTAATTCATATTCCGACTCACATGTTCTAAGCCATCGGTATGAATCTGTGAGCGTAGCCGAAATAACACAAATCATCAAAAAACGATGGTTAACGGCTAAGGGTTAGAAGAGAAATCTTTTTGCCTTCCGTGATTGAAAAGGAGAATGAATTATGAAAAAGCTTCTCGCACTTTCTCTCGCACTCATTATGGTGCTTTGCTTTGCTGCCTGCGGTGGCAGCGAAACACCCGACGCACCCGCAAATCCCGTAATCCGTATGGCAACAACCACATCGGTTGACAATTCCGGTCTTCTCCAGTACCTCTTCCCTTACTTTGAAAAAGCTACAGGCTATAAGGTTGAGCATCAGGCTGTGGGCACAGGGGATGCAATCAAGCTTGCAAAAGACGGTAATGCTGACCTCATTCTTGTTCATGCAAAGGCTTCCGAAGAAGAGTTTATTGCAGGTGGCTACGGTGTGGAAAGAATCCCCTTTATGTACAACTACTTTGTAATTGTAGGTCCCGCAGATGACCCTGCAGGCATCAAGGACAGTGCAAATGCTGCTGAAGCCTTTGCAAAAATCAAGGCAAGCGGCTCAACCTTCATTTCCCGCGGTGACGACAGCGGTACACACAAGGCAGAGCTTAAGCTCTGGGAAGAAGCTCCCGACGCAGAAAACGACAAGTGGTATATCAGTGTCGGCAAAGGAATGGGTGCATCACTTACAATGGCAAGCGAAATGGGTGCATACTGTCTTACAGACAAGGCAACATACCTTTCAATGAAGGATAACCTTGAGCTTGATATAATCATTGAGGAAAGTGAAGACATGAAAAACACCTATTCTGTTATAGCTTGCAATCCCGATAAGCTTGAAGATCTCAACACTGAAGGTGCAAACGCATTTATTGAATGGATCACAGGCGAAGAAGCTACAAAGCTTATTGCAGAATACGGAAAAGACAGCTACGGCGAAGCTCTCTTCTTTCTTGCGCAGTAAGCTTAAATGGAAAAATTAATCGAAGCCTTTGAAATGCTTATGAGTATGGATAAGGAGCTGCTGCAGATTATCGGTGTAACACTCCGTATGTCATTTTTCAGCACTCTTATTTCCTGCTTCGTGGGTATGCCTTTGGGCGTACTGCTCGGCAAAAGCAGCTTCAAAGGCAAAGGAACAATCATAAAATTAACAGGAACCTTTATGGGCTTGCCACCGGTGGTGGCAGGCCTGGTTGTCTATATGCTGTTTTCTAAAAACGGTATCCTGGGCTCACTCGGTATTCTTTTTACAGTCGAAGTTATGGTGATTGCTCAGTGTATGCTCATAATTCCCGTTGTGATAAATCATACCCTCGCTATTACTTCCGTCAATTCTGCCGGTCTTATCGAAACGGCAAAAGGGCTCAATCTTACAAGAGGTAAAACTGCTTTTTTAATGCTGACAGAAAACAAAGCTGCTCTGTTGAGTGTAATTCTCACAGCCTTCGGGAGATCTATTGCCGAGGTTGGTGCAGTAAGTCTCGTCGGTGGTAACATTCAGTGGAAAACAAGGGTTATGACAACAGCAATTATGCTCGAAACCAACAAGGGTAATTTCTCCTTTGCTCTGGCTCTGGGAATTATTCTTCTGCTTATTTCATTTACGGTAAACGTAATCGCATCCTTCTCAGTAAAGGAGGATAAGAAATGATAAAGCTTAAAAACATAAAAAAGACTTACGGTGAGCGAACTGTTCTCGATATTGAAAATCTTTCTTTTACAAAGGGCGAAACAGTAGCTATTGTAGGGCCTAACGGAAGCGGAAAAAGCACTCTTTTGAAAATCATAGCCGATATTATTAAAAGTGACGGTGGAGAAATAGAAAGAAAAGCGAAGCTTTACTATCTTCCGCAGCAGAGCATTCCTTTCAGAAAGAGTGTAAGAAAAAACATTCTCTTCTCTATGGAAAATACTGTTGACAAAGAGAAACACTGTGATGAAATTCTCACTCAGCTTGGTCTAATATCCCTCGCCAATAAAAATGCAAAGGGTCTTTCCGGTGGTGAAGCTCAAAGGCTCTCACTTGGCAGAATACTTGTAAATGATGGTGACTTTCTTCTTCTTGACGAGCCCTCAAGTGCGGCAGATATCGAGGGAACGGAGCTAATTGAAAAAACTATCATCAACTACAAAAACAAAACCGGTTGCGGCGTTATTATAACTACCCACTCCCCCGTTCAGGCTCTCAAGCTCGCCGACAGAATAATAATGCTCTGTGACGGAAAAATTGTTGAAGACGGCAAGCCCGAAGAACTGCTGAAGAATCCCAAAACCGAATGGGGCAAGAAATTTATAAGTATGTGGGTTCTTTAAGGAGGTGCAGTATGTTAAAGGTTGTATCTGTGCAGACGGCACTTGAAATTATAAAAGAAAATTTTTCTGACATCCCTATCCCTACGGAAACAGTAAGCCTCGAAAACTCCCTCGGCAGAGTACTTGCTGAAGATATAATGTCAAGGGAAAATGTCCCTGCATTTGACCGTTCAACTGTTGACGGTTATGCAGTTAAAGCCTCTGACACCTACGGCAGCTGTGAAAGCATACCCTCACAGCTAGATATTATCGGTGAAATTCTTATGGGAGAAAGGGCGGAAGCCGAGATAAAAGACGGTCAGTGCATTAAAATATCCACGGGCGGTATGCTTCCCGAGGGTGCCGATAGTGTGGTTATGGTTGAAAACACCGATAACAGCTTTGATGACATATGTCTTGTTTATAAATCCGTCAGCCCCTTTGAAAATGTAAACCGTAAAGGTGACGATATAAAAGAAGGGTCACTTATTTTCAATAGAGGCAGAAAAATCACATCAAAAGAAATAGGCATACTTGCGGCTCTCGGTATAAGCAAAGTCAACGTATTCAGAAATCCGAGAGTTGGTATTATCTCCACAGGTGACGAAATTGTACCCGTTGACTCTGCACCTGACTTTGGCAAGATAAGAGATATAAACAGTCATATTCTTTCGGCACTTATGAGAGAAGCCGGATGTGAAGCAACACTCTACGGTATTGTAAGGGATGATTATGATGCTATTCTTGACCTTATGCAAAAGACCGTAAGTGAAAATGATATTGTGCTTATTTCAGGCGGCTCCTCGGCAGGGGCAAGAGATATGACGATGGATATTATATCAAAGCTCGGTGAGGTTTATCTTCACGGCATTGCTATGAAGCCGGGCAAACCCACCATCGTCGGCAAGATAAACGGCAAGGCAGTTTTCGGTCTACCGGGACATCCCACAGCAGGATATTTCGTCACTTTAAGATTGGTAAAACCCCTTGTTAATATAGTGCTTTGCAGAAAAGATAACACCCGAAAAATAAAATCAAAAATGCTCTGCAATATTTCCTCAAACCATGGCAGAGAAGAAATCCTTTGTGTCAAGCTTTCCGACGAAGGTGCAACCCCTGTTTACGGCAAAAGTGGTGTGATTTCACTTTTATCCGAAAGTGACGGATATATCATCATAGACCGAAACTGTGAGGGTCTAAAAGCAAACGATGAAACAGAAATATATTTATTTCAGGAATGATTTAATATGAAACATAATTACCTTAACAATACACCTCTCCCGAAGGCAAGAGAAGAATACCTTGCCCATATCAGTGAAAGAGGCTTCAGCTATAAAACCGAAGCAGTATCCGCATCTGAATCCTACGGCAGAGTACTTGCCGAGGCTGTTTATGCTAAAATCTGCTCACCACACTATAATGCAAGTGCAATGGACGGTATAGCAGTAAAAGCAAGTGACACCTACGGAGCAAATGAAAGCAATCCCATTGTTCTTACAAAAGATATGTACACTGTCGTTGACACAGGCGATCCTCTTCCCGATACTGCCGATGCCGTAATAATGGTTGAAGATGTGGCGGAAGTGGAACAGGGAAAAGTCAGCATCATTTCCGCAGTTCATCCCTGGCAGAATGTACGTCAGGTAGGCGAAGATATCTGCATGGGCGATATGATAGCGCCCTCCTTTACCAAAATTACTCCGTCACTTTGCGGTGCATTTTTAGCAGGCGGTATGCTTGAAACACAGTGCATAAAAAAGCCTGTATTCGGAATTATTCCCACAGGCGATGAAATAGTTTCACCTAAAGAGAATCCCGACAAAGGCGAGATAATCGAATTTAACTCGGCTGTATTTTCGGCAATGCTCTGTGAATGGGATGCTGAAAGCAAGGTTTACCCCATAGTCAAAGACAAAAAAGAACTGCTCAAAGAAGTAATCTCCAAAGCAGCACAAGAATGTGATGCCGTGCTCATTCTCGCAGGCTCGTCAGCAGGCAGAGACGATTACACCGGCACTATCATTTCTGACCTCGGTGAAGTTGTTTTTCACGGTCTTGCCATTAAACCTGGCAAGCCTGCCGTTTTAGGCAATATAGGAAATGTACCTGTAATTGGTCTTCCCGGCTATCCTGTTTCAGCGATAGTTGTTATGGAAGAAATAGTCAAGGCTGTG
>JAZRTO010000019.1:0-10171 GCA_045652065.1 Acutalibacteraceae bacterium | reverse complement strand
TGCTCCCTCTTATAATGTACGCCGTGAGCGTCCCGCACCCGGAGATGTAATTGTGCTTCTCGGCGGGCGCACAGGCCGTGACGGTATCGGCGGTGCTACAGGCTCATCAAAGAGCCATAATATGAAGTCTCTTACCACTATGGCATCTGAGGTTCAGAAGGGTAATGCTCCCGAGGAAAGAAAAATTCAGAGACTTTTCCGTAATGCTGAGGTTACCCGTCTTATCAAGCGTTGTAACGACTTCGGTGCAGGCGGTGTTTCCGTTGCTATCGGTGAGCTCGCTCCCGGTCTTCAGATTGACCTTGATGCAGTCCGCAAAAAGTATGAAGGCCTTGACGGAACAGAAATTGCTATTTCCGAATCTCAGGAACGTATGGCAGTTGTTGTTGCAGCTGAGGATGCAGATAAATTCATCGCATTTGCCCAGGAAGAAAACCTTGAAGCTTACCGTGTTGCAGTTGTAACAGAAGAAGAGCGTATGGTTATGAAGTGGAAGGGTAACACAATAGCTGACCTCAGCCGTGCATTCCTTGACACAAACGGTGCTGTAAAGCACACTGATGCTCACGTAACAGAAAAAGACCTTTCCGTATTAAGTAAGGCTATGTACGGCTCATTACGAGAAATGGCTGCTGACCTTCGTACAGCAAGCCAGAGAGGTCTTGTTGAACGCTTTGACTCAACCATCGGTGCCGGCAGCATTACAATGCCCTACGGCGGCAAGCGTCAGCTCACTCCCGCTCAGTCTATGGCTGCAGTATTACCCGTTCTTCCCGGCCAGGAAACAGATCAGGCAAGCGTATTCAGCTGGGGATGTGATCCTGATCACCTTTCAGTTGATCCTTATACAGGTGCTCACGCATCAATTTATAACTCTGTAGCAAAGCTGGTTGCTGCAGGCTGTGATTATAAGAAAGCATATCTTACCTTACAGGAATTCTTTGAAAAGCTCAAGACAGAGCCCGAGCGCTGGGGCAAGCCCTTTGCTGCTCTTTTAGGTGCACTTGATGCACAGCTTGAATTAGGTGCTGCCGCAATTGGCGGTAAGGACTCAATGTCCGGCAGCTTCCTTGACAAGGATGTTCCTCCCACACTTATTTCCTTTGCTATTGCTCCCATTAAGAAGCAGGATGTTATCACTCCCGAATTTAAAACGGCAAATAGTCCCGTTTATCTCTTCGGTGCTGCTGACGAAAGCGCAGAAAGCCTTAAAGCTACATGGGAAGCATTCCACAGCCTTTGTAAAGCCGGTAAGGTTAAGGCTTCATGGGCAGTTGAACACGGTATCGGCGAAGCTGTTATGAAGATGTCCTTCGGTAACAACATCGGCTTCAAGGCATCCGCTGACATTAAGGAAAACTGGCATCTCGGCATGTGGGGCTTCATTGTAGCAGAGCTTACAGAGGATGTAGAGCTTCCCGGAGTAATGAAAATCGGTACAACAACTGAAGAACCCGTTATTGCTCTCGGTAATGACAGCGCTTCAATTGACGAGCTCTACAAATTACACAGCGAAACTCTTGAGGATGTATATCCCACAAAGGCAAAAGAGGACAAGGGCGAAATCCCCACATTCTCCTTTGACGGCAAGTGCAGCGCAAGACCTCAGAACAAGGTCGCACGTCCCAAGGTGCTTATCCCCGTATTCCCCGGAACTAACTGTGAATACGATTCAGCCCGTGCAGTTGAAAAGGCTGGAGCAGAGGCTGAAATTTTCGTAATAAGAAACCTTACTGCTGAAGATGTTGCAAAGAGCGTTGAGGGCTTCTCCAAGAAGGTAAAAGAAAGCCAGATAATCTTCATTCCCGGCGGCTTCACAGGCGGTGACGAGCCCGACGGTTCAGCAAAGTTCATTACCGCATTCTTCCGTAACCCAGCAGTCAAGGAAGCTGTCACTGACCTTCTTGACAACGGTGACGGTCTTATGTGCGGTATCTGTAACGGCTACCAGGCCCTTATCAAGCTGGGTCTTGTTCCCTACGGAAAGATTATTGATACTGATGAAAGCTGTCCTACTCTTACATTCAATAATATCAGCCGTCACCAGAGCAGAATAGTACACACACGTATTGCATCAACAAAGTCACCCTGCCTCAGCCTTATGAATGTGGGCGACATTGTAAATGTACCTATCTCTCACGGTGAAGGTAAGTTCCTTGCATCTCCTGAGCTTATTGAAGAGCTCAGCAAGGACGGTCAGATTGCCACACAGTATGTTGACCTTGACGGTAATGCTACTTCAGATATCGACTTCAATCCCAACGGCTCACTTTGCGCGATTGAAGGTATAACCTCTCCCGACGGCAGAGTATTCGGTAAAATGGGACACTCAGAAAGAATCGGCGACGGTCTTTACAAGAATGTTCCCGGTGAATATGATATACAGATGTTCAAGGCAGCAGTAGAATACTTCAAATAATATTTAATATCAAATTTACCTCTTGCTTGTAGGGGACGGTGTCCCCTACAAAAGAAGACTGATTCAGTCTTTCTTAAAAAATTACATCTTAATGAATCATACTGTCATCAAATGTTCAATCAGGAGGATTTCATAATGGAATACAAATCCGATATAGAAATAGCCCAGAGCTGTAAAATGCTTCACATAGCAGAGGTTGCAAAATCTGCAGATGTTGACGAAAAATATATTGAGCAGTACGGCAATTATAAGGCAAAAATCGACCCTGCACTTATCAGGGAAACAGACAAGAAGGACGGAAAGCTCATTCTTGTTACCGCAATTACTCCCACACCTGCAGGCGAAGGAAAAACAACAACTACAATCGGTCTTGCAGACGGTCTTAAGAGAATCGGTAAGAATGTAACGGTTGCTCTCAGAGAACCCTCCCTCGGCCCCGTTTTCGGTGTTAAGGGCGGTGCAGCAGGCGGCGGATATGCACAGGTAGTTCCCATGGAGGATATAAATCTTCACTTTACAGGTGACTTCCATGCAATCGGTGCTGCAAACAATCTTCTTGCTGCTATGCTTGATAACCACATTCAGCAGGGAAATGCCCTCGGTATTGATGTAAGAAAAATCACATGGAAGCGCTGTGTTGATATGAACGACCGTCAGCTTCGTTTCATCGTAGACGGAATGGGCGGCAAAGCAAACGGTGTTCCCCGTGAAGACGGCTTCGACATTACCGTTGCAAGTGAAATTAT
Source organism: Acutalibacteraceae bacterium (assembly GCA_045652065.1). Lineage (GTDB taxonomy): Bacteria > Bacillota > Clostridia > Oscillospirales > Acutalibacteraceae > RUG806. The sequence continues at coordinate 7,006 of JAZRTO010000019.1, read as the reverse complement.
GGCTGTTCTTTGCCTTTCAAATTCTATTACAGAGCTTAAGGAAAAGCTTTCAAACATCATTGTCGGTTACACCTACGATGATAAGCCCGTTACCTGCGGACAGCTGAATGCCCAGGGTGCTATGACTGCACTTCTTAAGGATGCTATAAAGCCCAACCTTGTGCAGACTCTTGAAGGCACTCCCGCTTTTGTACACGGCGGTCCCTTTGCAAATATTGCACACGGCTGTAACTCAATTATGGCTACAAAGGTTGCTCTTAAGATGGGTGACTACACAGTAACTGAAGCCGGCTTCGGCGGTGATCTCGGTGCTGAAAAATTCCTTGATATAAAGTGCCGTATGGCAGGTCTTACACCCGATGCAGTTGTAGTTGTTGCAACTGTACGTGCACTTAAGATGCACGGCGGACTTCCCAAAACCGCTCTTAACACCGAAGACCTCGGTGCTCTCGAAAAGGGTATTCCCAATCTTCTCAGACACGTTTCAAACATCAAAAATGTATATAAGCTCCCCTGCGTTGTTGCAGTAAACCGTTTCCCCACCGATACAGACAATGAAATCGATTTCATTATCGCAAAATGTAAAGAGCTTGGTGTAAACACTGTTCTTTCCACTGTATGGGCAGAAGGCGGTAAGGGCGGCGAAGACCTTGCCCGTGAGGTTGTACGTCTTTGCGAAGAAGAAAAGGGCGATTTCACCTTCTCTTATGAACTGGATACAACAATTGAAGAAAAGATTGAAGCAATTGTTAAGAAGGTTTACGGCGGTGACGGAATTACCGTTATGCCTGCGGCTAAAAAGCAGATTGAACAGCTGACAAGCCTCGGCTTCGGCAATCTCCCCGTTTGTGTTGCTAAAACACAGTATTCATTCTCCGACGATCCCACAAAGCTCGGTGCTCCCGAGGGCTTCAAGGTAACGGGCAAGAATGTTAAGGTTTCTGCAGGTGCAGGCTTTATAGTTGTACTTACAGGTGACATTCTTACAATGCCCGGTCTTCCCAAGGTTCCCGCAGCAGAAAAGATTGACGTTGACGAAAACGGAAAAATTACAGGACTTTTCTAAAAAAATTGAAAAAGCTGCTTATTGACAATTGATAATCAATAAGCAGCTTCGTTTTTGTGGTAAGTTGAAAAGCTTACCATAAAAACGAAAAAACCACGGTGAGGAGACCGTGGTTTTTCCGTTGTGGAGATTATTTTATGAAGAAAAACGAGCAAAGCAAATTTAAGTACAACATCTTGTTGCAAACGTAGTATATATTCTAAAACTGAAAAAAAACTTAAATGTAGCAAAATAATTCTTTTTATGAAAAAAATATTCACTTAAGACTGTTTTAAGCAATACTCACTATACTTAAAACACAATATGAATGCTATCTCGTTTTCTTCATAAATATCTCCTCAAAACAGAGGCGCTTCGGATATCCCCATCCGGAGCGCTTCTGTTTTATGCAGGAAGGAGAAAAAAAGCATTGACTAAAAGGATTTTCGGGGTATAATTGTATAGTAATTTAAAAGAGGTGTTTTATTATGAGCGAAAATTGTACACATAACTGCGAAACCTGCTCAGCAAAATGCGGCAGCGCAGAAAAGAAAAAACCAATGACAGAACCCCAGAACAAAATGTCTGATATCAAGAATGTAATTGCAGTTGTCAGCGGTAAGGGCGGTGTAGGAAAATCACTTGTTACTTCCCTGCTTGCTGTTGAATCTCAGAGAAAGGGCTTCAAGACCGCGATCATCGACGGTGACATTACAGGTCCCTCAATGCCCCAGAGCTTCGGTATTCACGAAAAGGCTGTAGGCAATGACCTTGGTATCTTCCCTGCAAAAACATCGACGGGCATTGAGCTTATGTCTCTTAATCTTCTTCTTGAAAATGAAAAGGATCCCGTTATCTGGAGAGGTCCCGTTATTGCCGGTGCGGTAAAGCAGTTCTGGACTGATGTTGTATGGGGCGATATTGACTATATGTTTGTTGATATGCCTCCCGGAACAGGTGACGTTCCCCTTACCGTTTTCCAGTCACTTCCCGTTAAGGGCATAGTTGTTGTTACATCTCCCCAGGAGCTTGTTTCAATGATTGTTGACAAGGCTGTGAAGATGGCAAAAATGATGAACATTCCCGTTCTCGGTATTGTAGAAAACTATTCTTATTTCGAATGTCCCGACTGCGGCAAGCAGCACCGTATCTACGGTGAAAGCCACATTGACGAGGTTGCTGCAGAGCACGGCATTGAAAACATTGCAAAGCTTCCCATCAATCCCAAGCTGGCAGCAGCCTGTGACAAGGGTATGATTGAGCTTTCCGACTGCAAGGAAATAAAGGACCTTGCAGATGCAATTATAAAGTAATATGGCTTGTGAAAGAGCCTTCAAGGGCAAATGCATAACTGAGTTTCCCAGAAGCTTTGTCTGTATTGATATTGAAACAACGGGACTAAGTCCCCTTTATGACGACATAATTGAAGTTTCGGGAATAAGAGTGGAAAACGGTGTATCCGTTGCCACCTTTTCCGAAACAATAAACATAGGAAGACCCCTTCCGCCTTTTATTACGGCGCTTACGGGAATTACCGACAAGGAGCTGTCGAAAAGCAATTCTGCAGAAAATGTGCTGACAAGATTTTGTAGCTTTGTAGGCGGAGATATCCTTTTAGGGCATAATGTAAACTTCGATATCAATTTCCTTTATGACAAATGCCTTGAGAAGACGGGAATTCTTTTTGAAAATGATTTTGTTGATACTCTTAAAATCGGCAAACGGCTTTTACCTCAGCTGAAGCATCATAAGCTTGATGACCTGGCTGATTACTATGATATTCCCCCGAGAACCCTCCACAGAGCCCTCGGCGACTGCGAAATGACGGTAAATTGCTATTTTAAGATGTTAGACGACATCGATAACGAATTAACCTTTTACGCCGCAAAACGGCAAAAATAAAGAAAAATGCACAAAACTACTTTTCACTGTAGCTTTGTGCTTCTTCTTTTTAAAGAGCTCTTTTCAGAGTCCCATTAATATTATTTAATTTTTATACTCTTAACTGTACTCCAATCCCCGTATACCTTCTTGCCGTCAACGGTCTTAAAGGCTCTGACCTTAATATAGTAGGTCTTGCCCTTTGTTAGCTTTTTGATTGTTGTTTTTGTGCTTGTGCTCTTGCTTACGGTTGCAGTCTTTGCATTTGTAAGCTTCTTTGAAGCAGAATACTGTACCTGATAGCCCGAAGCACCGCTCACTGTCTTCCATACGGGTGTAGCAGTTTTGGTACCTGCTGTCACCTTTGAAAGTGTCACCTTTCCGGGTGCGGTTGCGGTGGTAATTGTTATCGAAGACTTTGAATATACCTTCTTGCCGTCAATGGTCTTGTAGGCAGTTACTCTTACCTTGTAGGTAGTTACCTTTGAAAGCTTTTCGAAGGTGTATGCGGTCTTAGTTGTTGTTATCGTCTTTACAACCTTGCCCTTTGAGTTGAGGAGTTCTACCTTGTAACCGCCGGCACCCGTTACTTTACTCCAGGAAGCCTTGATTTTTGTTGTATAGCTTGTGGGAGTAATCTTCGCAGTTTTTGAGGGAAGGATGTTGAAGGATAAAGTCTTAGTACCGCTGTACTTACCCTCGAAGGTAACCTTTACAGTATATTTTCCCGTACTCTTTCTGCCGCTCGCATAAGAAATTGTGTAATCGGTATCCTTCTTAAGAGTATTTCCCTTGCTGTCCTTAACTGTTACAGTAGGTGTTTTCACCTTGCCGTTATAGGTATAGGCTGTAGTTGAAAGCTTGATTGTCTTAGGATAGTAAACCATTGTGGTCTTGGAAACATATCCGCAGACTGAACACTTTGTTTCAACCTTACCGTTCTTTGTAATGGTAGCTTTGGTAGTTACTGTCTTGTATGTGTGCTTAATTGTACGCGTTGCCTTACATACATTACAGCTCTTATCACAAGAATTTGTGTATTTGTGAGCACAATAATTATAGTGAACAGCTGCATTTTTCAGATAATCATTTCCTGAATCTATATCCACATTTTTCCACTGCTTTTGTGTTCCGGCGTAATATACATTTTCAATATTCACACAAGAATAAAATGCATCTTCACCGATACTTATAACCGACGAGGGGATTATTATACTTTCAAGATTGCAGCAGTCAACAAATGCCTCATCTATGATATTTGTAACCGAAGATGGAATTGAATACGATGTACTTGTGTTCCCGATAGGATATAACATTAACTCTGTTTTTGTTTTGTTAAACAATGCGCCGTAAGAATCACTGCTGTAATGCTTATTGTTTTTATCTACGATAATTTTCTGAAGGTTGAAGTTGGATGCGAATGCAAAGCTGCCGATATATGTGACCGAATCAGGGATTTCTATACTCTTAAGGCTCGTGCATTCCTCGAATGCAGCACTGCCGATATATGTGACCGAATCGGGCATTCTTACACTCTCAAGCTTATTACACCCATAGAATGCACCGACACTGATGCTTTTGACCGATGCAGGAATTGAATATGAAGTCCTCTCGTTACCCGTGGAATATTGTATTAATTCTGTTTTTGCTTTATTAAACAATACACCATAAGAATCACTGCTGTAATACTTATTTTTTTCATTTACTGTTATTTTTTTAAGCTTTTTACACTGTGCAAATGCATCATCACCAATACTCGTTACCGATTGGGGGATTGATATTCCCTTAAGGTTACAGCAATCAAAAAATGCATATACACCGATACTTGTTACCGAATCGGGAATTTTCATACTCTCAAGACCTGTACATTCTCCGAAAGCAAAATTACCGATACCGGTAACCGATTCGGGAATTGTTATATTTTCGAGGCTTGTGCACTTATAGAACGCATAATCTCCGATACTTGTTACCGATTCGGGAATTATTATACTCTTAAGACTACCGCAAGTAGAGAATGAATACTCCCCGATACTTGTTACCGAATCGGGGATTGTTATACTCTCAAGATTATTACATCCGCAGAACACACTTCCCTCAATACTTGTGACTGAGTCAGGAATTTCTATACTCTTAAGCCTGTAGCAATCAGCAAATGCAAATTCACCGATGCTTGTTACCGATTCGGGAATTGATATACTCTCAAGTCCCTGACAACAAAGGAACGCACTATCACCAATGCTCGTAACCGATTCGCCAAGTGCTACATACTCGAGTCTGTAGCACCAATAGAATGCGTGAGCACCGATACTTTTGACGGAGCTTCCGATCGTTATAGCCTTGAGATTGTCACACCACGCGAACGAATAATTACCGATACTTATGACCGATGCAGGGATTGTTACACGCTCAAGACTTGTACAATTCACGAACGCATAATTACCGATGCTTGTGACCGGATAACCGCCGAGTTTGGAGGGAATTGTTACATCTCCGCTTATTGTCGTATCAACCTCGGTTATTGTGGCTTTACCATTTTTAACAGTGTATGTATAAGTCCCATCGGTAGCGGCAAATGAAGTGCTAATGCCAATAACCGGAAACAGTATCATCACAGCAAAAATGACTATCAGAGATTTACTGATTTTTTTCGCCATAAATTCTCTCCTTAAAATTTATTGACATCTATAAATTTTTCTCAGGAATTTTCGTTTATAAACACTCTGAAAAGCGGCAGACAGGAGGAGAAGAATTTTTTGTAGGCTTTACAGTAGTCTTCACTCAGCTTAGTTCTTTTACAGCCGCCGCCCCGACACATTCCGCTGACATTACAGTCACGGCACCTTTCGGGAATCACAAGGCTTTCTTTAATAAACTCCTGTGCAACCTCGGAAGCTTCCATAGTAATAAAATCTGTTTCTTTGATATTCCCGAGGAAATATTCATCCGTGCAATAAAAGTCGCAGGGATAAATATTGCCGTTAGCTTCCGCTACAAACTGATGTGTGCAGTGTCCCCTTATACCGCATTGCTCTGTGGGCTGACGAAGAAACAACCTTACCCAGTTATCAAACTGACGGATGCTGATATAGTTCCCTCTTACATAGTCCTTGACATAGAGATTGAACACCCTTATAAGAAAATCTCCGTACTGCTCGGGTGTCATATAAAGCTCACTTTTTTCAGCTGAGCCGAATGGGCGCAGACAAGGAATAAACTGCAGATAACGAAAGTTCTTATCACGGAAATAGCGGTATATACGCTCTCCGTTTTCGGCACAGTAGCCTGTAAGAACGGTTAAAATGTTAAAATCAACATTATGCTTTTTAAGAAGCTCGGCAGCAGAAAGAATCTTATAAAAGGAATTCTGCCCCGACGGTTTTTTGCGGAATTTATTCCCCTCAAAATCCCCGTCAAGGGAAAGCCCCACAAGAAAACGGTGCTCGGAGAGAAATTCTGCCCATTCATCGTTAATCTCTGTACCGTTTGTCTGTATACCGTAGAAAACGGGACTTTTTTTCACATTGTATTTGTTTACCGTATCAACAAAAAGGCGAAAGAAATCAAGTCCTGCAAGGGTAGGCTCTCCTCCTTGAAAAGCAAAGGCAATATTCTTGCCGTCTGCATACTCAAGTGCCTTTTTTATTAATATTTCTGCAGTTTCCCTGTCCATAATTCCGAATCCGAGATGCTCGCGGTGTTCGGAAACATCCTTGTAAAAGCAGTATTCACAAGAAAGATTGCACAGGGATGATGCAGGCTTTATCATTAAAGAAAGAGGCGGCATAGGACCCTCCGTAAATCATAATTTGTGCGGGCTTTTTGCCCCACAAATTATGATGATATCGACAACCTTGTTGTCGGTGAAATCCGAATTTTATTCGGATGAAATCCATTCAGAAGAATGGATGAAATCTTTGTCTCCGACAAAGGAAAAGAGACTTACGGCTTAATTCTATTAAGTAGAGCGTAAGCGGAATAAGACACAGAGTATCTTCCGAAACCTGAACGCAGTGAAGATTTCATCCGGTTTTCCGGATTTCATCGCAAAGCGATTTCATCCACCGTAGGTGGATTTCATTA
>JAZRTO010000018.1:0-39521 GCA_045652065.1 Acutalibacteraceae bacterium | reverse complement strand
AATGGCCTGTGTGCTGATTTCATGATCACAATACTCACAAAGGATTGCCTTGTATCCATCTGCTTCACAAGTTGCCTTCTGTATTACTGTGTAGTCAGTTTCTGCCTTATGGGCGTCTGCATCTACAGGTATTACTCTTGTTGAAGCAGCTGCACATGCTTCATGTGTATCTGTTTCTTCATTTGTACAAATTGTGTTCATTATACCTGTTTCTGTACAGGTTGCTGCCTTCTGAACTCCGTTATCTGTGTATTCGTGAGCTCTCTTTTCAATGGTCTGTGTGCTGATTTCATGATCACAATACTCACAAAGGATTGCCTTGTATCCATCTGCTTCACAAGTTGCCTTCTGCATTACTGTGTAGTCTGCTTCTGCCTTATGAGCATCTTCAACTATTGCAACTTCTCTTGTATCAAGAACTGTATCGCAGAATTCGCAGTAGAGCTTTTCTTCACCTACTGCTGAACATGTGGGTGCTACTGTCTGAATATACTCTGCTTCTGCTGTATGCTTTGCATCTGTATAATTTCTGTTTTCTGTTGCGTCGCAACGTATGCACTTATAAATGTCATACCCCTTGGTTGTACATGTATAACCAACAGTCTTTACAAATTCGTCATACTTGTGACCGAGAGCAGGGTCTGTTGTACCGTATGTAACAATTTCGTCACATACTGCACAATGATAGTCACCGGTGTAACCGTTTGTTGTACAGGTTGCAGGTGTCTTATCCTTTAATACGGGTTCATCTCCGGTATTATGTTCACAAATCTTGGTATCACATCTGTCACATGTTCCGTCACGAGGATCAGTATCCATATGATCGAGAGCTTCGATATCTTCTGTGTATGTACCTTCACAAGCTGTACATGTGAATGTCTTTGTACCCTTAGCAATACATGTGGGCTTAAGAGTAACCTCTTCTGTAAATATACAATCTGTTACTACAGGATTGTATGCATTACAACCGTTTACACACATCTGAGTATGTGTCATTGTTGCAAGATCAAACTTATAAGTGCCTGTGTAGGAATGTTCCTTCATAGCAATTGAAAGTTCTGTTACTACTTCTGTGCAAGCTTCATCCTTGAAGTTCTTACCACAAGCTGCGCAAGACCAGTATTCAATTGTACCGAGAGCCATACAGGTTGAGTCAACCTTTTCGTGCTTAACCTTGCCCTCGTGATTAGTTGCGGGAATTGCTTCATATGTTGTATAGTCGCAGTTTTCACGCTGACATGTTACATATTCATTCCAACCGATTTCAGTACAAGTAGGATCCTTAGCTGCTGTTGTCTTGAGGTCGTGTGCATCGGGAACAATTGCAATTGTAAGGTCTGTTACTTCTGTTGCACAAGCTTCGTCGGAGAAGTTCTTGTTACAATCGGGACAAGACCAGTACTCAATTGTACCTTCTGCTACACAAGTTGCATCAATCTTTTCGTGATGCTCCTTATCCTTGTGTGCAATTGCAGGAATTTCTTCGTGACCGGAAACCCATTCGTTACAAGCTGTACAATATACACCTGCTGTGTAACCTACTGTGAGACAGGTTTCTTCTACTGCATTACGGTTTTCTTCAGCCGCATGATTGTTAGCATTAATTTCAATTACAACATTGCCTGCTTCTGTGGTGCATTCTTCGTTTAAGAAGTTCTTTCCACAATCAGGACAAGCCCAGTGAAGAAGATTACCTGTTGCTACACAAGTTGCTTCAACTCTTGCAACTTCTTCCTTATTTCTGTGAGCGATAGCTTCGATTACTTCGTGACCGGAAATCCACTTGTCACAATCTTCACAGAATGTACCTGCTGTGTAACCAACGGCAAGACAGGTTGCATCTGTCTGCTCGTGTGCAGTCTTGTTTACATGATTAGTGCCATCAATTTCAATTGTAAGATCTGTTACTTCGTTTTCGCAAGCTTCATCTGAGAAGTTCTTACCGCAAGCTGCGCAAGACCAGTATTCAATTATACCTGTTTCTATGCAAGTTGCAGGAACTTTTTCATGATGAACCTTATCTTTGTGATTAGTTGCAGGAATTGCTGCATAAGTTGTGTAACCGCAACCTTCACGCTGACATGTTACATATTCATCCCAACCGATTTCTGTACAAGTGGGAGCCTTAGCCTCTGTTGTCTTGAGGTCGTGGTTGTTTCCGTCTTTTTCAATTGTAAGGTCTGTTACTTCCTTGGTGCATTCTGCATCTGAGAAGTTCTTGCCACAATCGGGACATGACCAATATTCAATTATACCGGTAGCTATACAAGTTGCAGCAACCTTTTCATGATGAACATTGTTCTTGTGACCGATAGCGGGGATTTCTTCGTGACCGGAAACCCATTTTTCACAAGCAGTACAATATACACCTGCGGTGTAACCTACTGTAAGACAGGTTTCTTTTACTGCTTCACGGTTTTCCTTAGCTGCGTGATTATTTTCATCAATTTCAATTGTAAGGTCTGTTACTTCTGTTTCACAAGCTTCATCGGAGAAGTTCTTTCCGCAATCGGGACATGACCAGTACTCAATTGTACCTTCAGCCATGCAAGTGGGAGCAACTCTTTCGTGATACTCCTTGTTCTCGTGTCCGATTGCAGAGATTTCTTCGTGACCGGAAATCCAATTGTCACAATCTTCACAGAATGTGCCTGCTGTGTAACCTACTGTAAGACAAGTTGCAGGAGTCGCATCATATTCTTTTGTTGTTACGTGATTATCAGTGTTCTTTTCTGTTACAAATGCACTGTTGTCAACTGCGCCGCCTTCTGCATAGTCATCGGCATTAGCAGCAAAATAAAGTTTACATACAGTACAATACTTATGTGCTTCAAGACCTGTATCGATACAGGTTGCAGCCACTGCTTCTCTTGCTTCAAAATTGTGGCCGAGTGCCTCTGTTTCCTGAGGAGCCTCAAGAACAGTCTTACAAACTGAGCACTTAACACCTGCTGTAAGACCTGTTGTTGTACATGTTGCAGGAACAGCGGGGATTTCTTCTTCTGTATGAGCTACTGTACCAATGTTAAAGTCAGATACATCTTTTGTGCCGCCTTCTGCCTTGATATCAGCATCCTCTGCAAAGTAAAATTCACAACCTGAGCAATACTTATGTGCTTCGTAGCCAACATTAGTACAGGTGGGAGCCTGAGGTCCTACAACGTCACCAAATGAGTGACCTGTTGCCTCAACTATTTCAGACTTACGGGAATTACAAGGTACATACTGACCGTCATCGGTTGCTTCATTTGCGCACTTATAGAACTGCTTACCGTCAGTAAGACATGTTACAGCAACATTGTCGGGATTCTCTGTATCTTCAACCCAGTTGTGTGAACCTAACTTAGGAATTACTCTTGTTGCAGTGTGGTCACATGCAGAGTATTCCTCTGTTTCAGTGTTACTACATGCCTGATTCATAACACCGTCTTTTGAACAGCTTGCAGGTGTTGCAACTGTTGTGTCAACAAGATTGTGTCCGCCTTCTCTTGCAGGGATTGCTGTAATTGATTCGGGATCAATTGCATTACAATCTACACAATGCTTTGACTTTGAACCGTCAGTTTCACAAGTAGCCTTTGTATCTACTGTGAAAGTATCAGCATAATTATGCTCACGCTTTTCGCCATATTCAAAGGTTTCTGTTCCCTTTGCTCCGCAAGTACAGGACTTATAATATGTTGCCTTAGCTGTACATGTAGCTGCAGTATTGAAATAAGCTTCTGCTGCTACCTGCTGATCATATGTGTGAGCTATGGGGTTACCGTTAACAAAAGTTGTTTCGCCCTTTGCTGTACATGTATTACAGGAATAGTAGTAAATAGCACCTGATTCACATGTAGCTTCAGATTTCAAATAAGCAGCCTCTGCTCTCTTGTTTTCAAATACATGATCGAGCATCTCGCCTGTTTCAAAGGTTTCTGTTCCCTTTTCACCGCATACGCAAGACTTAAAATATGTAGCCTTTGCTGTACATGTTGCAGCAGTGTTGAAATATTTTTCAGCTACTACTGCCTGATCGTATACATGGTTACCATAATCACCGGATTCAAAGATTTCTGTTCCCTTTGCTCCACAAGTACAGGAGTAGTAGAATGTAGCCTTTGCCTGACAGGTTGCATCTGTTGCCTTATAATCATCTGTTGCTACCTGCTGGTTGTAGGTATGCTCAAGCACATCGCCGGATTCAAAGGTTTCTGTTCCCTTTGCACCACATACGCAGGAGTAATAGTATGTAGCCTTATTAGTACATGTTGCATATGTTGCAATAAATTTCTCTTCAGCAACTTCTTTGTCATATGTATGAGCAAGCACGCTGCCTGTTTCAAAGGTCTCTAAGCCCTTTGCTCCGCAGTAACAAGACTTGAAGTATGTTGCCTTTGCTGTACAGGTTGCAGCTGATGCTAAATACTCATCTTTTACTACTTCCTTATCATATACGTGTTCAAGCTGAGGATTAAGTTCAAGACCACAAACTGTACAGGTCTGTGCTGCTGTACAGGTGGCTTCCGCACCGGGAGTATGATCTACAGTAGCAACTGTTTCTGTTTTTGTTCCGTTACATACAGAACAAGTGTATGTCTTAACACCGGTTTTTGTACATGTAGGATCAGTTGTTACCTTACCGCCATCATAACTATGCTCAAAATCTTTAGCATATCCACAGGAACACTTACCGGTATGAACATTATCATTCGTATCAGTATATGTATATGTATGAGCTACAGGGTTAAATTTAGCTGTGTATGTTACAATGTTGTTTGCAGCATCATCAGAACGATCCCAACCTGCAAAAGTATAATGGTTTGTGGCATCATTTCCCTTGGTGGGAGTAACACCGTTGTAAACATGCTCTGCACTGCCGAGAACATTAGAATCTGTTTCAAGTGTTGTGCTTCCGTTCTTCCAGATAACAGTAAGAACATCTTCAACCCAGTCAGAATAAAGTGTCTGTGCAGATGTTATTGTTACGATGTCATCTTTCGATACAGTTTTACCACTTGCATCTTTCCAAACGTTAAATTTCCAACCGGGTCTTGTGGGAGTGGGAAGTGTACCATAAGCTGAATCGTATGTTACTTCCTTGGAAGGTACATAGGAAACGCCATCTTCTAATTTACCATCTTCGTATACTCGGATGTTATTCACGGTAAGCTTATTGCCTTCTGTATTTGCATCGAAACGGACTTTGATATATTTGGTTGTTTCACCGGCCGTAAATTTGATATAAGCATTTTTTAAGCTTTCCTTTTGACCGGTCAAAGAAATATAAACATCGCCTTCTTTGTGCGCACCGTTGGAGGTGTCTGCAGTAGAAGAGGAATCACCGGCAAGACCTTCGTTTAATGTATTTATATACATATCGAAGCCTTTTCCATCTGCAGCGGACCGTTCAATTTCTACATCTGCTGAGAAAATGTATGTTTTACCGGGCTCTACGGGAATAGCAGCACTAAATCCTGTATTTGCATCTGCACCCGCACTATCTGTTGATGTTACAGTAAAGCCTGTGTCAGTTCTTTCATCAATACTCAAGTTTGCATTATCAATCGCAAAATTTTCAAAATCAAACATATTGTCAAACAATACATTGTACTTGTTTGCTTCCCAGATGGCATAGAATGTAGGTTTAACCCCTGCTTCTACTGTTTGTTTTGAAGCTTCTTCAGGTTTTGCATCCTTGTTCGTTGACCAACCCTTGAAGGTGTAGCCTGTGCGTTCACCGATAAAATCGTGAACATCATATTTATATGTTGCTGCTACACCAACCTGATACTCAATCGGAACATCCGGAGAACATCCCGGATAGTTAAAGTTAAGTGTTGCTGTAGTTTTGAGGGCATTTCCTGCATTTGTAAGAGCTGTTGTATCAACATCTGTATTTGTGGGGTTACCAAGCTTCTGAGCAGCTGCTCTAAGCTCTGTTAAATATGTATTCCAAGTTTCAGGTATGTAGTTATTTGCATTAAGCGATGCACCTTGAAGAACAAGATTACGAAGGGCTGCTTTATCAACATTTGTTGCATGAAGCTGAACATAGTTAATTGAATATGCTCGGTTGTCATTGCTACAAGTTGATGTATATGTATGCAAAGCACCTTTGAATATATAGTCATATGTGCCGGAACCGGTAACAACAGTTCTGTTCCATGCCGCATCATACTCAACACCGCCGCCGTAGTTCGTTGTAGCAGTACCGGCATTACCGGTAATAACAGAACCCGTTGAATTGCCATTGTACCATTCTGCTTCCTTGTCAGTTATCTTACTTGCACTATCTTGCTTTGTGTAGTTATAATAACTGGATGTACCATTGTTAGCAGTAGAATATTTGTGTGCTGTATCTGTAAAATCAGAAACATACCAATATACACTACCGGCACTTTGAGTATCCGTTACATTAAAACCTACTGTAAGATTAGGAATCTGATTAAGATTTGTATAACGGCTGGTATCAACTGTCAGATTTGCAACAGGGCTGATATCTGCAACCAAGTTACCGAAATTACCATTACTTGCTGTAAGACTGAAATATCTGATACTGGCTTCACTTAATGTATTGCTTCCTGCAGATGCTGAAAGCCAGCCATTTACAGCTGATGTTGTATTATCAGCAGTACCAACACCGTGAATCATCGGAACAAAAGCCTTATCCGATGTTTTTGCATAATATGTACCTCTGTCTGTAACATCGGCACTCTCATTACCGAGAGTCTGATTTGTAAGTGCAACCCAGTATTTACTGTCATCAGTATTTTTTGTAAAACTGTGAACACCGGATACCCAGGCTACTGACTGAGCATAAATCTTTGCACCATTTGAACCTGTCTGTGCTCTTGTTGCAGCACCGACAGGTGTATAATAAGGTGCATAAAGAGTTGAATAGGCATAATATGTTCTTGTAGAACCATCATTCATTGTAACGGTAAATTTCCACTCAGCAAGAGCAGTATTACCTGCTGTAATACCGGTACCACTGATATAGAAACCGATAGAATTATATGCAAACGAGCCATCCGCATTTGCATTGAATTGAGTGTTTTCAAACGAGCCGGTAGTTGCACCTGCTTCAGCAAGAACGATGTCACCAATACCACTTGTTATAGTATTAACCTCAATCTTAAAACTAACTGCACCGGGAATGTAAAACTGCACATAACCATTTGTGTTATTTGCACTTACTTCCGGCTCAACCGTGTATGTATTACCATCTTTGATTTTATTGTTTACATAATACTGACCTGTTGTTGATGCACCTGTTGAAGGAGTCATATAAACTGTTTCGGGAACAGCAATGACAGCCTTATGAGCATTATCAACAGTTACCGATGCTGCATTAGCATGTGTATGTGAGTGGGGTTCAACCCAAACCCAACATGAAAGTATCATTAATACGGAAAGGAAAACTGAAAAAACTTTTTTGAAATTAGTTTTATTCATTGAAAAATCATCCTCCTTTAAGAATTAGTGTGAAGCTTTGCCTCACAACGGGGAGCTTCCCCTTGCCCGGTTGACCGGACATTTTGATTTTTATTAATTTCCGTTTGGATATATCAGTTTATACATATTTTCAGGCTGACCTCCCCTGAATTTTTTATATATAAACACATATACGATTTTAATATAACATTTTGGTAAAGATAGGTCAACAAATCAGTTATTAAATTTTTTAATAATCAACATATTTTTTTTCAATTTACCGCTTATTACAAGCAACAGACTGCCTATTGACACAAAAAACAAAGAATGATAGTATAGTAACAATAAATATATCAGGTGAAAAATATGAATAAAAGAAATGTAATTTTGTGGATTATATCAGTTGCAATGCTCGCATCAAACATATTTGCGCTCAGGTATTTCGTTCTTCATACGACACAAGAAATGGCTCTTTATTATTTTATTTACTTGCTTGTATCTATAGCGTTTTATGTTATAGTGGCAAAAATATCAACTCACCCCAAGGGTTATACCTGTGTACAGGCTTTGTTTTTCTACATAGTTTGTAAGAAAAACGGAATAGCCACTGACAAGGATTACCTCAAACGTGTTGATAAAGTAGAAAAAATCGCAAAAAAATATGACTTTTCTAAAAATCTTGATAAGCAGGATTTATTTGATTTATTTAAAAACGGCAAAAATATCTATAAAATATAAGGAGAATAAAAATGTTTAACACACTTCAACTTTTATCTTGGATTGCTTCCATTGCATTCTGCTTCTATTACGGCAGAAAAGCCGGTATGGGTAAAATAAAAGCAATTTTATGTACTGTTTCCTCGATTGCCTTTTTTCACTTATTTATGCTGTTCCAGGCATGGGTAGAAAACGGATTCACAAACTTTGGTGCACAGAATATTGTCAGAGTATTTGCTTTTGCTCCGATAATTTTTATTTTTGAAGCAAAAATTTTCAATGTAAGCTTCAGAACAATGAGTGACTACCATGCAATATGGCCTATGCTTTTACACGGTATTTCTCATTACGCATGTTACTTTGAAGGCTGCTGCAACGGTTATCATTATCTTGAAGGAACATTGGCATATAAAATTGCTTATGCTCTTACCGGAACAGATATGCTTCCCAATCAGATTTTTGAAGCAACATCAGCAGTCCTCATTTCAGTTATTCTTTTCATTATCGCCAAGAAAAAGAATTTCAACACCAACGGCAGACTTTACTATATTATGCTTATAATCTTCGGTGCACAGAGAACTCTTTGGGAATTCCTCAGAAACAATGAAAAGGTTATCGTATTCGGTGAAATGAAAAATGCCGTAAGCGGTGATTTCGGTATTTCAAACCTTGCTTGCTACTCAATTCTTGCTGTGCTTGTAGGTATCGGCTTCCTTGTTGCATATCACATAATCGACAAAAAAAATGCATCAAGCAAAATTGCAGATGTTAATTGACCTCGAAAGTAAAAAATACATATAACGGAATTCAACACAGATAATATATTTTACCGGAGTGGGACTCCATGGGGAAGAAGCACGTCGGCTCCTCTGGAGATAAAGTTTTACGGATGACTTGAGAAACACAGAGCATCGCATCTGCTCCGAAGAAATGATGCAACAATATTTCCGAGAGTGTCCCCCACAATATCAAATTAATTTTAGTGCCTCTCGAGAACAAAAACGGTGCAGGAAAACCTGCACCGTTTTTTATTCACAATAAAGCGAATTCAGATATTTTTCAATTTCACTCAACACAAATTTTGCTTCTTCAAGGGCTTTTACTGCAGTTGCTTCAGAGGTCTCAAAGAAATCATCATAATCACTTAAAGAACGAAGATCAAACTGTCTGCCTATAACCTTTGATACCTCTTCGCTGAAAATGTTGTTTTTTATATAAAGTCTTCTGAATTCAGAAATAATTCCGGAATGTTTCTTGCTGTCGAAATCCGAAAAAACAAGAACTGCTCACATCCCGTGAAAAACTGCATAATATGAACGATTTGCCGATGACTTATATCCACCGCTTCCGATAAGAATTTCCGAGTCCTTAAGACAATCATAAGCCTTGGATAGCCTTATTACAGGTCTATTTTATCCTGCTATAGCAATACCCTCTTTCAGCACATTACGGTAAAATGGTGAAACTTTTTTATATTTCTCAAAATTACTAACGGGAGTAATGCACAAAGAAATTACGCAATCATTCTCAATTTCAAGCATATATACAGCATCACGGAGCTTGCGCATATATTCGGTAACACTGTCAGGTTCAATGTCGGCGAGTATCATAATATCAATATCCGACTCGCTGTCATAATCTCCTCTTGCATAGGAACCGTAAAGAAGAACTGACACAAGCCTATCATCAAAAAGCACGCAGGAATGCTTGTGTATTTCGGATAAAATTAATTTGAGTGTATTTTTTTCACACATCTTATCACCGCATTTACATCAATTTACATTAACAGCATATACCGAAAAGCGAATAAATGCAAGAAATTTTGAAAACAAGCAATAATATGAAAAAAATCTGCTTTATCCGATATGGGACAAAAAAAACGGTGCAGGAAAACCTGCACCGAAATTTTATAATTTACTTATGTAAGCTACAACTTATTAGTACTGGAAGTTGTAGAACTTGCAGTAGTTCCACATATGACCGGACTTGTTTTCGATAGTGAACACAAGGATCTTAGCCTGACCGATGAGAATATCAACATCTGCTGTGTGGTCGATGGATACGAACTTACCGTCGGGAGTCATAACAGCTTCAATCTTGTATCCCTTGTAAACAACCTGAATGTTGCTGAAGCCTGTAAGAATCTTAGTAACTGTGGGGTCAGTTGTAAGAGTTTCTTCAATGTCTTCCCAGTAAAGGAGTGAATTTGTTACCTGACCGAGAACTGAGCCTTCCTTCTTGGGTGTATCTTCATCCTTCATGATGATAGTGATCTTGTAGTTGGAACCGTCCTGTACGCAAGTAGCGGAAGCAACCTGAGAAAGGTCTGTAAGTGTCCAAGCACCGATTCTGTTCTTAGCTTCGTCTGAACCAAGAGCATTAATCTGCTCTTCAGCGTCAGCTTCAACTGTCATGAAAGAACCGAGAACGGATGTAACAGCACTATTAACAACGGAAGCACCGATGTTAACTGCGTCAACATTCTGCCATTCCTTCTTTGTGTAACCTGCCTTACCTGCCTTGATATCATCAACAGCCTTCTTATAGAAATCTGTGATTTCAGCAGTTGTAGCAGGCATACCTGTGCCGGCAGGAGCTTCAGTAGCAGGAGCTTCAGTAGCAGGAGCTTCAGTAGCAGGAGCTTCAGTAGCGGGAGCCTGAGTAGCAGGAGCTTCAGTAGCGGGAGCCTGAGTAGCAGGAGCTTCAGTAGCGGGAGCCTGAGTAGCAGGTGCTTCAGTAGCGGGAGCCTGAGTTGCGGGAGCCTGAGTTACAGGAGCCTGAGTTGCAGGAGCCTGAGTTGCGGGAGCCTCAGTAGCAGGAGCCTGAACAACAGGAGCGCTAACGAGACCGCTGATGTCGATGTCATTACCTTCTTTGTCAACAAAGCGAACATGAATTTCCTGTGTACAGGAAGCGAAAGCAAAAAGCATACCTGCAACAAGAACAAGAGCAATTACTCTTAAAGCATTTTTCTTCATTAGGTGTGTACCCCTTTCAAATGATACGGCATCAGCCGTTATTATGGTGCTGCATACTCATTAAATCAATATGCAATACATACATAATTTACAACATCGCAGGACAATTGTCAAGTGAGTTTACAAAAAATCACAGCTATAAAAAATACAATTTTGTAATCAATACACGAAATTTGTATAATCAGCGGTGGAAATAAGAGTAAAATCTACGTCGGTGTTGATTGTAACACCTTTTTTTATTGTGGCATCCTTAAGTGACACAACACAGGTGACGTAGGTGTTGTAAGCTTCAACCTTGCCGTCAGCAGAAATTACTGCCTTAGCCGTACATCCGGAATATGTTACCTTTATATTATTTCTGTCAACCGTGGCTCCTACCTTGGGGGCATATGTATTCACAACATCGTCAACGGTAATGAAATTAAAAATCTTAGCATATGAACCTTCATCCTTAATCGGATTTACGGCTTCAGGGAGAGTTACGGTAACAGCATAGCCTGTACCCTCAGCTGCAACGGAAATATCCTTTACATCTGCCATAGTCAGCTGTGAAACGAAGCTCTGTCCGTCAGGGGACATAAATTCAACACCGGACTGACCCTTTTCTACAGTCTTTTCTTCAACCTCCTCGGAAAGAAGCATTCCCTTTACAAAGCCTACAAGTGCGTTTGCCAACTGATTGGAAAGGACAATATCAGCAACTGTGGTCTGCTTTGCACGCTTGAAGCCTGGCATATTTTCTTTAACACTGTTAAGGCTGTGATTAAACCAACCCAGCAGCTCTTCCTTTGACATTTCAAGAGGTGCATTCGTTGCAGGAGCAGCAGTGGTGATTTCCACGGGAGCTGCGGTGGTCACCTCAATGGGGGCTGCAGTGGTAATTTCAACAGAGGGAACTGTGGGAGTAACAACAACAGGAGGTGCAGTCGTAGCAACAACAGGAGGTACAGTCGTAGCTACAACGGGAGCGGCAGTTGTAATTTCAACGGGAGTTATATTCTGCACGGGAGCATCTGTTGCCTGAACGGGAGCATATTGCCCTCCGAAATTACGTTCGGGCAATGTTATATGTATCTTCATACAGGACGCAAGAGAAAATGTCAAAACAATCACAAGAATTACGGATACAAATCTTTTCATATTTTACTTCCTTTCGGTTTTCTTCTTATATTCAATTTACCGCATCTGCAGTGTTTTGTCAATAAACTATGATAAGGAAAATATTTTCTGTTGACTGAAATATTTTTTACATATATAATTATAGCAGATTACCACAGGAGGCGCTATATTGAAAAAATTTCTGATATTACTTTTGTGCCTGACATTAATATTTCCCACGGCAGTTTTTTCTTCTGCCTTTGAGGCTCAGGACAAGCTGACACCTGCTCCGGAGATTAAAACTTTCAGAGCGACCGAAAAAGCCGATGCTTTTGAAATGGAAATTACCCACTCTCTTGCAGCCGCGGAAGAGCTGCGTACTATGATTTATGACCTTGCACTGGAAAAATACGGCAGTAAGGAAATTCTTCTTGCTTCTCCCGAAAAATATCTTTCCTACAAAACGGGACTTTATCTCCAGGCAAGCTCTGACGGTGTAAACTGGAAAACCTTAAGAAAATTATCTGCAAATAAGGTTTCCGTTTCCCTGAAAAAGGATGTTCTCCCTTATTCGGTAAATGGTATCAGCTTTTTACGGGTAACTCTTGCTTCTGAAAATTTCAAAGACAAAAATGCCGAAAAGATATACATATACACCCCCTCGGAAACAATTACGATTCTTATAAATGATAATCTCGTCATTCCCGGCGGCGTAAAATTTGATATGGGCAAAAAAACTGAGAAGGACATCACACTTTTTGTTCCCGAAAGAAAGGGATACACATTTGACGGCTGGTCTGCTGACGGCGACACAAGAGTCAACAAAATCCCTGCTGGCACAAAGGAAATTACCCTTACCGCACATTTCATTCCCAGAACATATGAAATAAATTACGTGCTTACAACAAATATGACATACCCCTTCGGAAGAGCGGATAACACACTGAACCCTGATTCCTATACCGTAGGTGAGGGAGCAAAGCTTGTTTCCATCAAATCGCCCATCGGCGGATTCACATTTATGGGCTGGTACAAGAGCCCAGATTTTACGGGTGAGCCTGTTACTGAAATCGGGAAAACCGAAACCGGCGATAAATTACTTTATGCAAAGTGGTCAAGCGATGAAGAGCTTGAAAAAATAAAATACAAGGAAAGACTGCAGTATATCAAGGATAATAAGCTGGGAGATCCCGACGGAGACGGAGTTGTCACGGCAGCAGATGCACGATACATAATACGTGCAGTGGTAGGACTCGATAAGGTTAACTATGAGACTCTTAAGAGAGTAGATTTCTTCGGCACGGGAAAAATTTCCTCGGAAAATGCCCGTATAGCATTGAGAATTTCCGTAGGTCTTGATAATCTTCACGATATCCTGCTTAAAAACGGTCTTTTACCCTTAAACTAACAAACGGATTGGTGTAAAATGAAAAAGATTATTTCAATTTTACTGGCTACAATTATGATATTCTCTTTTCTGCCTCTGTGCTTCGCAGCGGGTACGGGAAGATATGTTGTAACAAAGAATGTTACAAGTGTATTTTCCTCCCCCGGCATTAACGGTAAGAAAATATCTGAGCTTACAAAAAACACCGTTATTGAAATAACGGAAATACGAAATGACAGCTTCGGTAAGGTGTATGTTGCAAAGGATGATGTTACCGGCTGGGTACAGTTAGGCGCACTTAAAGCCCTGGCATCTCCGAAACCGGACAAAAGCATAACAGGAATAAAGATAAAGTCCCTGCCAAAAAAGACAACCTATACCGACGGAACAGAGGAGCTTGATCTTACGGGACTTAAAGTGGTATCCGTAAACAAGGATAAAAAAGAAGCTCCCGTTACGGGATATTCGGTATATACCCCCGAGATGAAGGAACCCGGAAAAAAAACAATAACTGTTTCCTGGAGTCCCGACAATGTAAAAATTTATACCGCAACTTTTACCGTTACAGTAAAACGGCTTCCCGTCACAAATATCACAGTAAAAAATAAGCCGAAGCTTACATATATGGAAAATCAACCACTTGACTTGTCAGAGCTGGTTATTGTCTGCAGCTTCTCCGACTCTGCCCCCGACAAGGAGTACAGCTTTGACGAAATAAAGGACAATCCCGATTTCATAATTGACAGCTGTCATAACGAAGCCCACGATTCGCCCCTGAAAAAAGGCAGTCATAAAATAAAAGTGGCATATAAGTATTCCGATATTTTCACGGAATTTACCGTAAAGGTAACCCCCAGAAAGCTGACGGGACTTACAGTAAAGCAGTATCCCGATAATATGACGGTTTATGACAACAAAAACATCCCCGCTCTGGACGGTCTTATCCTTGAAGCCACCTATGACAACGGTGAAATTGAAGAGGTTTCTTACAATAACTGCAAGGCGGTATGCGATCCTTCAAAATTTATTATCGGGCCCGGAAATAAAGTCAAGGTATATTTTGAAGATCTGTATGTTACAATAGAATTCCGCTATTCAGTTGCATCAGCCGAAAAAATAGACCTGGAATTTCCCGCGGGCTTCAAGCTTACTTTCCTGAAGGGTGAAGAAATTGACTTTTCCGGAATAAAAGTAAAGCTTGTTTATTCCGACGGCACATCACAGTATGTGACCGATTACAAAATGAGCACCCCTGATCCTGCAGTAACGGGTACTCAGCACATCAGTGTCACATACAAGGAATTTTCCGAGGTATTCGTAATAAACATTTCTCCTTATTTCAGCAAAGGGGATATTGACGGTAACGGTTCAGTCACGGCAAACGATGCCCGTCAGACACTCCGTGCTGCTGTGGGACTTACCAAGCTTTCCGGAATGACATTCTTTGCAGGAGATGCAGACAGAGATGAACAAATAACAGCAAATGATGCCCGTCTGATTCTCCGTGCATCCGTAGACCTTGAAAACCTTTATGTAACATTATAAATTATCTGAAAGGAAGAAAATATTATGAATAAAAACAACACCAACGCACCTGAAAAAGAAGAGGTTGAATTTTTTGAATTCGTTGACGAGGAAGGCAATGTAGAAAAATTTGAAATTCTCGGCTTTGTTGAATTTGAAGGTGCAGATTATGTAGCTCTTCTTCCCGAAAACGATGACTCTCAGGTACATATCCTTGAGGTTGTCGAGGAGCTTGACAGTGAATATGACACATATCTCGGCATTGATGATCAGACTCTTGTTGATAAGGTATATGCAAAGTTTATGGAAGAAAACAAGGATCGCTTCAATTTTGTAGATTAATTTCATATGTACAAAAAAGCTTATCTTGAAATCACAAACGTATGTAATCTTAATTGCTTCTTCTGCCACAAAACAAAACGGCAGAAGAAGTTTTTGTCCGTGGAGGAATTTTCCCTTCTTGCAAAAAAGATAAGACCATTTACACAGTACCTCTATCTGCATCTTATGGGAGAACCCCTGCTGCATCCTGACCTCGGTGAGCTTCTCGGAGTTGCGGAAGGATTTGGCTTTAAGACAACAATTGCAACCAACGGTTTCCTTATAAAAAAACGTGAGAAGGATATTCTCAACGTCAAGCCTTATAAAATAACCTTTTCCCTTCATTCCTTTGAGGCAAACGAAACAGATATCTCCCTTTCTCAATATCTCGACGATATCATTTCCTTCAGTAAAAAAGCTGAAGAAAAAGGTACGATATGTGTATTAAGACTGTGGAACGGCAAAGGCGAGAACCGTCTCAACGACGAAATAATCTCCCGTCTCAGGAAAGAATTTACGTTCACGGAAAACAGAAAGGGCATCACTCTTTCAAGTAAAATCTATCTTGAATTTGCCGATATGTTCTCCTGGCCCGATGAAAGTGCTCCTGAGCAGGATGTTCATTTCTGCATGGGACTCAGGGATCATATTGGTGTTCTGTCAGACGGCACGGTTGTCCCCTGCTGTCTTGACGCTGACGGCAGTATTCCCCTCGGCAATCTCTTTGAGGAAGAGCTCTCAGACATCATAACCAGCCCGAGAGCCAAAGCAATTTACGAGGGCTTTTCGCAAAGAAAATGTACCGAAGAAATGTGCAGACGCTGTCAGTATGCAACACGGTTCAACTAACAGCCGGGGTACCTTCAGCTTTAAGGAAGGTACCCGTTTTTTTATGCACTGATTCGCTTTAAATTTCTCTTTTCGCTTCTCCAGGAAAATATTACCTCGGGATTTGCAAAAATTTCATCAAGCTTTTTCATAAAAGGAGTTATCTCACCGAAATCAAGGGCTCTATGGTCAAATGCAATACATATAGGAAGAATCTGTCTTATTTCAATCTGATTGTCTTCTGTTACTGCAGGCTTTTTCTGTACGGCTCCCACTCCGAAGGCACACACCTGAGGCGGAACAATTTCCAGAAGAGCCATAGCACCCTTCTGCCCGAGATAGGTGGAGCCGATATTTGAAACCGTTACGGTTCCCTGCTCAAGGTCACGGTAAGTCAGTCTTTCTGTTTCGGGAATAGATTCATATTCCTTTTTTTCCTTTCCCGACAAGGTCTTTACTTTGTGTTTTCCTGTTTTTGAGCCGATAAGCCTGTATATTGCTTTTATAATATGACCTTTTCCCAGTGCCTTCAGAGTGTCATGAAGAGATACGGAAAAAAGTGCCTCCGTAAGGTTGGTATTTTCCGCTCTTTCCGTAACATCATTAATATAGGCTGTCATATCATCAAGATCACGGTTTTCAAAATTTCTTAAATTGATTGTCATCATTTTTCCGTCGGGAAGAATTGTGGGCATTGAAATATTTATATTTTCAAAAGTATTTATTTGACCTCTTACCAATCTTCTGTTAAAATTGATGTGTGAATTCATTTCGGGGGCAGCCTTCA
Organism: Acutalibacteraceae bacterium; assembly: GCA_045652065.1. GTDB lineage: Bacteria > Bacillota > Clostridia > Oscillospirales > Acutalibacteraceae > RUG806. Next base: position 22,462 of record JAZRTO010000018.1, on the reverse strand, counting down.
GACCTTCTGTGATGATTTTGAGAATCAGTGTATTAAAGGTAATTTTTGTGTTATACTCAGAATTCATTTCTTTATAACAAGAAAAAAGTTCAGTAACATCTGCTTCATAAATATATGAAACATGGGGAATATTTCTCCAGCTTTCACTTGTCATATTTGCAACAATTTTTCTCTGTATTCCGAAGTGTTCCGTGTTTTTAAGTTTCATTTTATATTCTCCTGATAAAGTATTTTTTACTATATTCTGCCTACAGGCTGTCGTGCCTGTTACGATATCAGTTTACCCAAAGTGAGAACAAAAAAACACCAACCGGACTTTACATTCGGGATTTCTAATATATACTTTGGTTTACAATTCATGCCGCAACCGGTTGCGGATCAATAAAACGGAGGGAAAATATGGATCTTTTTACAGCAAAAAAATTAACAGCGTTGCGCAAGCACAACTCCTTATCCCAGGAAGCTCTTGCCGAAAAAATCGGTGTAAGCCGTCAGGCAATTTCAAAATGGGAGCGAGGAGAGGCATCTCCCGATACCGAAAATCTTCTGTTACTTTCAAATATATATTCAGTATCAATTGACGACCTTTTAGGTGACAAATCCGCAGAAGATATAATTTCTGCTTTAACACAGAAAGCTGTTCTCGGAGAAGAAGCTGTCACAGCACAGAAAGCTGAAAATATAATTTCTGCCAATACCGTGTCTGAAAATAAAACCACAAGCATACCCGAACAAAGTGCCGCTGAAAAGCTTAAGGAAATCATAAAAAGAGAAACTGCCGATCTTCCCGCGCTCGGAAAAAAGCTTCTCAGATTTCCCTTCTTTCTCGTTGCAATTATAGGGTATCTCGCAGTAGGCTTTACACTAAAGCTGTGGCACCCAACCTGGATTATTTTCATTACAATCCCGGCTTACTACATAACCGCAATAGCGTTTCTTCAGAAGACAGAAAAGAAGATGCTTCTCACTTTACCCGTGTATCTCTATGCGATAATTGCATTTCTCACAGTCGGATTTCTGTTTAATTTATGGCATCCCGCATGGTTTGTTTTTCTTGCAATTCCCCTTTATTATTGGTTCGCTGCAACAAAGAAATAAGCTAAAAAATAATAAAAACAAAAAAAATCGGCTTCGCAACTAAAGTTTACATCAGTTGCGAAGCCTTATTTTTCAAGGTTTTATGCGTTTTTCTGCAATTTGTATTTTTCTTTGTACTGCTTGTATTCTTCGTCAAATGTACCGTTACCCGATTTAACAGAACTAAGATAATTATGTGCATCGTATCCGTCTGTTGCGGATTCAATAACGGCAACAGCAATATTAGAGCAGTGGTCGGAAATTCTCTCACAGTTATTAAGAATATCAGAGAGAATGAATCCCAGCTCAATGGTACATTCGCCAGCCTTAAGACGGTCAATATGTCTTTTTCTTACCTTTTCCGTAAGACGGTCAATAACCTGTTCAAGAGGTTCAACACGGGAGGCAAGCTCAATATCATTTTCACCGTATGCCTTATTTGTAAGGGTAATTATTTCAATAAGCGCATCAGTAAGCACTGTCAGCTCTTCATAGGCATTGGCAGAAAAAGTAATCTTCTTATTGTACATTTCCTTGCCCGACTCAAGAAGATTGAGTGCATGATCTCCGAGACGTTCAAAATTGCCGATAGCATGAAGCATACGTCCTGTTTTTCTGGAATCACTTTCTGAAAGAGAAAGAGCAGACACTTTTACGAGGAATGAACCGATATCGTCTTCATATGCATCAAGAATTTCTTCCTGAAGCTGAAGCCATTCTTCTGTTTCCTTATCATATTCACACATAGCTGCAAAAGATGTAATTATCATCTGCTTTGCGGTTTCCGCCATTTTCACTGTGACATTGTTGCACTCACTGACCGCAACGGAGGGTGTTGCAAGAAGTCTTTCGTCCATAGCGAAAAGGTGAACATTGTTCTTCTTTTCCGCATCCTTATCCTTTACACAGATTTCCGTAAGACGGATAAGAGGCTTTGCAAAGGGAGAAAGAACTACTGTCAGAGCCACATTGAAAATTGAGTGAATAAGAGCAATGCTCCAGGCAGTTGCAGGCTCACTGAATAAAGCAATATCGAACGCTGAATCGGCAATACAGAACACTCCGAGGAACAGAACCGTTCCTATAACATTCAGTGCAGTATGTAAAAAAGCAACTCTCTTTGCTTTGGAGTTTGTACCTATTGCGGAAAGCACAGCAGTAATACATGTACCGATGTTCTGACCCATAACAATGGGAATTACCATACCGACATCAATAAGTCCGGTCAAAGCGAGAGCCTGAAGCATACCCACAGATGCAGCAGAGGACTGAATAACAGCCGTTATTACAGCACCGATAAGAACGCCGAACAAAGGATTACTGAACTTTATAAACACGTTTTCAATGCCCGGGATATCCTTTATGGGATCCATTGCAGAGCCCATAAATTCCATACCGTACATCAATACCGCAAATCCCACAAAAACAGAGCCGAGACTCTTTCTCTTGGAGTTTTTGGAGAACATTACAAACATAACTCCGATAAAAGCAAGTATGGGGGAGAAGTTTTCGGGCTTCAACATCATCATCGCTATGTTATCGCTTTCGATACCCGAAAGTGAAAGTATCCACGCAGTAAGTGTCGTACCGATATTTGCACCGAAAATAATAAATATTGTCTGTGAAAACAGCATTATTCCCGAATTTACAAGACCTACAAGCATAACGGTAACCGCAGAAGAAGACTGCACGGCAATTGTTATGAGTGCACCGAAAATAATACCGAGAATCGGATTCTTTGTAAATTTCTTGAGAAGCACTTCAAGCTTTCCGCCTGCAAGCTTTTCAAGGTCACCTGACATTACATTCATTCCGAAAAGGAAGAATGCAAGGCCTAAAAGCATCTGCACAACCGAGGTAATTATCTGCGTGGTATTCATATTTTTCTCCTCACTTTACTTAAAGTACATATACACCTGACACTTTATCATGCCGTTATACAGCTTTCTTCTTTTGTCAGCTTTTCTGCCGAAAGCCTTTTCAAACTCCTCGTCGGCAGTAATAACGGTATAGCTTCTGCCCTTCTGAGGTTTGAAGCGCTGTCCCATTGTCTTATAAAGCTTTCTTGCATTATCAATGTCAAGAAGTCTTTCACCGTAAGGGGGATTTACAATCACCGTTGCCCTTTCGGTTTCGGGCTCAAAATCCTTTACATCTCTCTGCGTAAATGTAAGATACTTGTCCACTCCGGCTTTTCTTGCATTCTCCTTGGCAATTGCGAGAGCCTCGGGGTCAATATCATAGCCGTAGCCGTGAAAATCAATATCCTTGCGCTGAAGGCTTACCGCCCTTCTTCTCTCCTCCTGCCAGAGCTCCGGAGGAAACTGACTCCACTTTTCTGCAGTAAAGCGTCTGTAAAGTCCGGGGGCAATATTCAGTGCCATTAAAGCACCCTCTATGAGAATTGTACCCGAGCCGCACATGGGATCGTAAAGAGTATGATAGTGGCGAAGCTGTGAAATACGGCAAAGGGAAGCCGCCAGAGTTTCCTTAAGAGGAGCCGCATTTGCATCGGGACGGTACCCTCTCTTATGAAGCCCCTTGCCCGATGTATCTATGTAAAGAGTTACCTGATTTTTCATTATTGAAAACTGAAGCTGATACAATGCACCCGTTTCCTCAAACCACGGAATTGCATATTTCGTTTTAAGTCTCTCAACAACAGCCTTTTTTATAATCGACTGACAGTCACTTACACTGAAAAGGTCGGAATTAAGAGAATATCCCTTTACGGGGAAGCGATCCTTTTTGCCGATCCACTGCTCCCAGGGAAGACGCTTTGTACCCTGAAAAAGCTCTTCAAAGGAGTGAGCCTCAAAGGTGCCTACAACGATTAATATTCTTTCAGCAAAACGAGAACAGATATTTGCTCTTGCAAGTATATGCTCATCACCCGAAAAAAGCACTCTGCCGTTTTCGGCATTTACGTTCTCAGCCCCCATCTCACGAAGCTCATCGGCAATAAGCCCCTCGAGTCCGAGAAGACACGGTACACAAAAATTTATATTCATCATTATCTCAACTTTCTGCAAATTCGGAATTTCAGATTGTAAAGCCTGTGAGCAATCTGATAGTATTTTCAACACCGAGCTTATGGCTTCTTTCGTAGCCGTGGGAGGAATATACACCGGGACCTATAAGTCCGTGACGGAAATCGTGACCGGCTCTCAGCGTTGCCTCAGCATCGCTGCCGTAATGAGGATAGATATCAACTGCATAATCTGCACCCGTCTTTTGGGCAGCCTCAATAAGCCTTGTAGTCATAGAATAGTTATACGGTCCGCCTGAGTCCTTTGCACAGATTGAAACCTGCTTTTCGGTGCAGGTAAGTCCGTCACCGATACAACCCATATCAACACTCAGCACCTCGGTTACACCGGAAAAAGGTACTGCGGCTGCACCGTGACCTACCTCCTCAAAAACCGTTATGTGAAGATAAATTTTTCTTTCGGGGGTAAGATTTTCATCTTTAAGAAGCTTAGCGAAACCGAGAATTGCGCCTACACTTAATTTATCATCAAGAAAGCGGCTTTTAATATACCCTGACTTTGTAACAACCGTTCTTGTGTCAAAAGCTACAATATCACCGTTCATAATGCCCAAAGCTCTCACATCATCGGCAGTTTTCACATCCTCATCAAGCACAACCTCCATATTGGAGAAGCTTCTGTCAGTCTTATTGAACTCACCGTTTACGTGTATTGAGGGATTTTTAAGAAGAAAGGTTCCTTCATATATTCCGTTTTTTCTTGTGATTATACGACAGTTTTCACCCTCTGTATTAAAGCCGTTAAGACCGCCAAGGGGAGTTATCCGAAGTCTTCCGTCCCCCTTGATTTCGGCAACCATTCCGCCTAAGGTATCAAGATGTGCTTCAAGAAGAAGGGCATTTTCTGTGTCTTCACCGCCGATTTCCACGGCAACACCGCCTTTTTCTGTTATAAAAGCGGGACAGCCCAGCTTCTGAAATTCATTCTTTACGAATTCTGCGGCTTTTTCCGTATATCCCGTAGGAGAATCTATTGAAAGGATTTCAACTGCCTTTTCTGTTGCAAATTCAGCATATTTTCCGTACATAATACATCACCGATTCTAATAATACCATAAAATAAGACAAAATCAAAGTATTTTTTCAGAAAACAAATATACATATTTACCCGAAACCGATTGAATTATTACATTTATTATGTTATTATTATTCTAACTATATTATAGGGAGTATTAATATGAAACTTATTGACACAGCAAGAAGTCTGATTTCAGACGTATTTACCCACTGGAACAAGCCCGCCCCCGGGAAATATGTACCGTATAAGGGTATCTTCGGATATTCTGTCGGCGGTATTGGTGCTTATATGATAATCACCCTCGGCACCGCTTGTCTGCTTTCTGCAAACAACACCCTTCTTACTATGACCCTGGGCGTAAAGCCTACCCACGTTTATCTGATGTATATTGTATGCGTGCTTGTAAACATCCCCCTTACGGGTATACGCGCAAGCATCATTGACAATACCCGTAACAAAGCAGGTAAATACCGTCCGTACATACTTACCATGGCTGTTCCCTCTGCCCTGTTATGTCTTGCAATGGTATGGATTCCTTACGGAAGATTTTCGGAAATATCCTTCCTGCAGGGAGAAATTTTCGGTGAAAGCAAGGCTTATGTAGCAAAATGTGCAATAATTTTTGTAATTAACCTGCTGCTTCACTTCTTCTACTATTTCTTCTACGATGCATATGAAAATCTTATCCACGTTCTTTCTCCCGACTCTCAGGAGAGAGCAAATATCGCATCGGTAAAAAGCATTGTTTACTCCCTTGCACCTACACTCGTTAACCTGTTCACTCCCCTTATTGCAGGTAACATCTTCCACACAAATACCACGGATATCCGTGTTTACAGACTTCTTTATCCTATTCTTACCGTTCTCGGTCTTCTTCTGTGTATTCTGGTTTACAAGCAGACAGAGGAAAAAATCGTTCAGGCAAGAACACACGTTGTTCAGATCAAGTTTATTGACGCTTTAAGAGCAGTTGCAAAAAACAAGTATTTCTGGATTATATCCCTTGCAGGCTGGATAGGCTTCCTTGAGGCATCCTATTCCAATATTCTTGCATGGCTTTACAACTACGGCGGTGCTTGCAACAGTAATGAATATGCACTCATCGTAACAGTATACGGCAATGCATCTCTGTGGGGTATGCTTCTTGCTCCCTTCTGCATCAAAAAATGGGGCAAAAAGGCTGTTCTTGTTGTAACAAACCTTTTCAATGTTGTTTTTATACTTATGATGCTTCCGGCTTGTCAGGAAATTTCCCATATGACAATATGGCTTGTAATGGGATGTCTGTGGCTCAATGCACTTATGGGATCATTTGCCCATATCCTCAACCCTGCCATTCAGGCTGACATCCGCGACTATCAGCAGTATAAGACCGGTGAAAGAATTGACGGTATGTTCTCTGCAGTTGCCACAATCGGCACTGTTATAACACTTGCAACCTCAAGCGTTCTCCCCATAGTTTACGAAAAGAGCGGTCTTACAGACGTTAATGCTCTTAAGGTTACCTCCGACCCCACTATTCTTGACAGAATGTTAGGCGACGGCATGACTGTAGGTCAGATTCTCGCAGATCAGTTTGCAAAGGGACAGGACAACTATTCCAATGCAACCTCTGCACTTTATGACACAAATATTCTTCTCAATCTTCTTCAGATTCTTATTATCCTTGCAGCCGTTGGCGCATTTATGAACGTTATTCCCTTCTTCTGGTACGATTTTAACGAGAAAAAGCAGAAATCCGTTGTTCGTGTTCTCAAGGTCCGTGCAATGTTTGAGGACTTCGGCAATAATGTTGTAAATGACGAAGGTCTTGTTGAGGGCATAGAAATCATAAGAAAAGCACGTAAAATGGTAAATGCCTCTCCTGAAAAGGCTGACAAAAAAGCTTATAAAAACGAAAAGGACAAGGAGCTTAAAGCTCAGGCAAAGAAGGCTTACAAGGAAACACTTGATTACAACACCGAAATTGAAATTGCGAAGTTTGTCTGTGATGAGCTTAACAGATTCAATTCCCCCGCCGGAAAATTTGAGTATGCCGAGGCAAGCTCATTGTACGCTCAGGGTATAAATGCAGTTCTTACAATGGAAAAGCACAACTTAAAGGAAGAGCTTAAAGCCGCAAAGGTTATGCCTAAAAATTCAGCAGATGAAAAAGAAATAAGAAAAATTGCCATTGAAAATGCAAAGAAAAAGTTAACAGCTCTTTCTTCCGTAAAGAAAAATTTCAAGGGCACAACAGAGCTTATTCAGCCCGACTTCACAGAGCTCGACAGGCTCTATGACCGCGAAGACGAAATCAATGCCGAAATGAAGAATCTTTATGTTGAGCTCTCCTCCTATAAATCCTCTGATTCTGCAAAGAAAGCTGAGTTGAAGCAGAAGATTGCTTCTCTCAAGAGTGAAAAGAAGGATCTTCAGAATAAGGTCAAGAACGAAATGAACCGCCATGCATATTTCAACCGCGCTGCAAAGCCCTATCTTGATGCAGAAAAGCTTGTAAAGCAGGCTGACAATTACACACATCTCGGCGACATTGAAGCAGAATACGAAAATGCAAAAAACCGCATTGCTGCCGCAGTTCAGGAATAATTTATGAAACTTAAAGAACTCTACGAAAAACTCTACAATAAAATTTTTTCCGTTCCGCTTTTTAAGAAGCTTCTTAAAATTCCCGGTGTGGAAAAGCTTCTGCAATATGAAATTGTGTCATATCTTGTTTTCGGAGTGCTTACAACTGTTGTAAACTTCGTGACATATATGCTTCTCGGAATATTTGCAGGAGAAAATTATGAAGAAAAGGTACTTTTCAGCATAGGCTCCTTCGACTTCCGGCTGATTCTTCTTATGAACGGAATAGCCTGGGTAGCCTCTGTGCTTTTTGCCTTCATCACAAACAAGCTGTTTGTATTTGAAAGCAGCTCTTGGAAAGCTGCCGTGCTTCTGAAGGAAATAATTTCCTTCTTCGGCGCAAGAGTAGTTTCCTTTCTTCTGTTTGAAGAACTTCTCTTTATGCTTCTTGTAAGTGTTCTTTCACTTAATGACCTTATCTCTAAGCTTTTTGTAGCAGTGTTTGTTGTTATTTTCAACTTCATTGCAAGCAAGCTTGTGATTTTCCGCAAACAGGGAGACAAAAATGCTTAATATTGCAATATGCGATGACGAAAAGTATATATGCGATTTTCTCAGGAAATCGGTAACTGACTGTCTTGCAAAGGCCGACCTTACGGGTAATATATCGGTTTTTGATGACGGTCAGCCCCTTTGCGACCTTTACAGAGAAGGAAAGGCATCCTTTGATATAATTCTTCTTGATATCACAATGAAAAAATGTGACGGAATGACCGCAGCAAAGCTAATCCGCTCAATGGACAGTAAGGTAATGATAGTCTTTGTCACTGCCTCTGCAGAGTTTGTTTTCTCCGGTTATGAGGTAAGAGCCTTCCGCTATATTCTGAAGCCTGAGCTTCTTCACGGCTTTCAGGGGGTTTTCAGAGAATGTCTTCAGGAGCTGACAAAATCAAACGAGGTTCGCTTTACATTCCAGAAAGCATCGGAAACCGTAAGCATCCCTCTCAGAGACATAATTTATTTTGAAAGCGACAAGCGGATTATAAATATCGTCACAGGCAATGACGAATATTCCTTTTACGGCAAGCTGGATGATATTGAAGAACAGCTGAAAAAGCAGGATTTTGTCCGCTGCCATCAATCGTTTCTTGTTAATGCTAAAAAAATTACATCAGTAAAGGGAACTGAGCTGACACTTTCAAACAAAAAAACAGTCCCCGTAAGCAAAAGACGGGCAAAGGAAACAAACGAAGCCTTCTTATGGGCAATGAGATAACTATGCTTGAATTTATTTCGGAAAACTATCAGGATATCATACTCAACACCGCAAGAATTTTTTCTTCGGTGTTTGAGATTATGCTTGCATTTATTCTTACTAACAACTTTTTCAAAGCACGTCCTGCTGCAAAAAAGTTTGACTACATTCCCTTTGTCCTGATAGCATCTCTTATAATATTCCTTCAGGAATATACGGAGATAGGCTACTACAAATATGTTGTGGAGCTGGTTCTTCTTTCACTTCTTCTGATTTTCATTTATGGGGGAAAACTGAAGCACAAAATAGAGGCGATTGTAATTTTCTCCTCGATTCTGACCGTGTCGGTAATTGTCTCAAATCTGCTGTACGGAATTATCACGGGACAGCTGAATACTGCCCCCGACTCCCCGACAGCCTTCGGCTCACTTTTAAGAATCACTCTCGCTAATGTGACACTCATTCCTCTTTCCGTTCTTTTAAGCGTGATTCTTAAGGGCTTCGGAAAAGGAAGCTCCGTGCTGAGAATATGGCTGAGCCTTCTTCTTGTGCCTGCAGTTACACTTATCACTTTCTCGGTATTCCAGTACATTATTGAAAGCTACGAGCTTAATCAGCAGATAAAGGCTTATATCTATATATCCTGCATAGGCATAATAATCATAAATGTTGTTGTCTTCGTTCTCTTCTGGCTGAATCAGCGACAGCTCGGGATAAAACGGGAAAATGACCTGCTGACAGCACAGATAAATCAGCAGGAAATGGGCATAAAAAACCTTGAAAACGCCTACAACCGTACAAGAAATTTCCGTCACGACATTAAAAATCATATGCTGACACTGAATATTCTTGCCGAAAACGGAAATATTGAAGAAATAAAAAAATACATAAGAGAAATGAACGGCATAATTGACGAATCCTCTTACATAAGAATCACGGGGATATCAGCCGTTGATGCAATACTCAACGAAAAGCTTTATGCGGCTCAGTCCGACAGCATAACCACAAATTATGATGTGATGAATATGGAAAAAAACAGTATAAAGCCTGTGGACATGTGCATAATTCTTTCAAATGCCCTTGATAATGCAATTGAAGCAAACCGTAAAATTGAAGATCCGGAAAAAAGATATATAAAGCTGAAAATTCACGGCAATGATACGTTCAGCATTATATCCGTATCAAATCCCACAGAGGCTGCACCCGTGAAAGTCAACCAGAATTCATATCTCACATCAAAAAGAGATAGTGGAAATCACGGATTCGGTCTGAAAAGTATTGAAAGCACCGCAAAAAAATATGACGGCGAAATGCTGACAAAATATGAAGACGGCATTTTCACTCTTGTTATAAAATTAAATGCTATTTCCTGAAAAGGTGGATATTTTATGAATAAAGACATAATAAATGAAATCAGAAAGCTTAAAGCTGAAACGGGTACCGTTATCCTTGCCCATACCTATCAGAATCCCGAAATAATCGAGCTTGCAGATATTACGGGGGACTCTTTTGCCCTTGCGAAGAAAAGTCTTTCCGCAGGTGCGAAAAGGGTTATAATGTGCGGCGTACGCTTTATGGCAGAAAGTGTTAAAATTCTGTCTCCCGACACAGAGGTTATTCTCCCCGTTCCCGAAGCTACCTGTCCTATGGCAGAAATGATAACACCCGAAAGAGTAAGGAAGTATAAAAAGGAAAATCCCGATGCTGTAGTTGTAGCATACATTAACACAACAGCAGCACTTAAAGCAGAATGTGATGTATGTGTTACATCTTCAAGTGCATTAAAAATTGTCAGCAAGATTGATGCCCCCGAAATTCTATTCATTCCCGATAAAAATCTCGGTTCTTTTGTAAAGGAGCACTTCCCTGAAAAGAACATTGTTCTGTGGGACGGCTACTGCCCCATTCACGCAACTCTTACTGAAAATGACATATTAAAGGCAAAGGCTCAGCACCCTGAGGCACTTCTTGCTGTTCATCCCGAATGTGAAAAGGATGTTGTAAAGCACGCAGATATGGCAGGCTCTACAGCTGAAATTATAGATTTTGCATTAGCCTCCGCTAAACCCGTAATCATCGGTACCGAAAGAGGTGTAGCTGACTACCTTATCCCGAAATATCCCGAAAAGAAGCTTTATCACCTTTGCCCCGAAAAGCTTACCTGTAAGGATATGAAATATACCACTCCCGAAAGCATACTGAAAGCATTAAAAGGAGAGGGCGGCGAGAAAATTGAGCTTTCCCCTGAGCTTATAAAAAAGGCAAAACACAGTATTGATGAAATGCTGAGACTCGGCTGAGGTGAAATAAATGGAAAACATTAATTCTGTCGTTGATGTTCTTGTTGTAGGATCGGGTATTGCCGGTATGTACGGTGCTTTGCAGTTCGATTCCGACACAAGTGTTATGATTCTTTCAAAATATTCAAAAACCACATCCAACTCAAACCTTGCCCAGGGCGGTGTTGCGGCTGTCCTTAATCTGCAGGAAGACAGCTTCGATCTTCATATAAAGGACACCTTCATTGCGGGCCGTCACGAAAATGATCCTGAAAGTGTTGAGGTGCTTGTGAGCGAAGGACCCGATGACGTAAGAAAAATTATGGATATGGGCGTACGCTTTGACAGAAATCCCGACGGAGAGCTTGATATGACTCTCGAGGGAGGCCATTGCCGAAGAAGAATTGTACACTACAAGGACTGCACGGGTGCTGAAATGGTAAGAGGACTTCTTGCCGAGGTAGAAAAAAAGGAAAATATCATTTATCGGGAAAATACCGTGCTTGTACGTCTTGTACGAGTCAGAAGCGGTTTCCGTGCCGACCTTTTATGTGACGGAGAATACCGGAGTGTATTCTGCAGCTACTGTATGCTTTGCACGGGCGGTGTAGGAAGAGTGTATAAGTACACAACAAACCCGAAATCAGCAACCGGCGACGGAATAAGAATTGCATATGAGCTGGGCGCAAAAATAAAGGACTTAAGCTACATACAGTTCCACCCCACAGCCTTCAATTCCGAAAACGGAGAACAGTTCTTAATAAGCGAATCAGTAAGAGGTGAAGGTGCATATCTTCTGAACTGCAACAAAGAACGCTTTATGGACAGATATGATGAACGACTTGAGCTTGCTCCCCGCGATGTTGTTTCAAAGTCAATAATCCTTGAAAGCAGACGAACAGGCAGCAACAACTTCTATCTTGATATCACTCACGAGGATGCGGATTTCTTAAGAGAGCGATTCCCTGCAATTTCCGAGGGCTGCAGACAGTACGGTGTTGATATTACAAAAGACCTTATCCCCGTTTTCCCTTGTCAGCACTATCTTATGGGCGGAATTGAGGTTGACATCGATTCAAAAACAACAGTACCTCGCCTTTATGCATGCGGAGAATGTGCAAACACGGGAGTGCACGGCAAAAACAGACTTGCAAGCAATTCACTTCTCGAGGCGCTTGTATTTTCAAGAAGAGCTGCGGAAGATATAAAAAGATGTATGCTCAACGGCTTTGCGAAGGTAAGCGAGCTTCCCGTTTCAAACGATTTCTCGGGCGCTCCTCTGCCTGAGGGCATTATAACGGAAATCAGAAGCATTATGCAAAGAGCATATTTTGTGCTTCCCGATGCAGGCGCAGTGCGCTTCGGTCTTAAACAGATTGACAATATCCTAAAGAGACTTAAAGGAGCAAAATACGCACAGACAACAAAATATCTTGAGGCTCTGTCTCTTGCAACCTGCGCATACATTATTCTGAAAGAAGCAGAAGAAAAGTAAAAATGTGAAATCCCAGATTTCCGGCAAAAGGCATTTTCAAAACAAAAAAGGAGCGAGAGAAAAAATGTTACTTCCTCAGTTTTATATTGATGATATTATAAAAAATGCCCTCAAGGAGGACATAAACTATCTTGATACGGCAACGGCTTATGTAATTCCCGAAACTACTGTGACCACTGCAAAATTTGTTTCAAAGGCTGCAGGGGTTCTTTGCGGAATTGAAGTTGCAATGCGCGTATTCACACTTCTTGACCCCGAGGTCCAGTATACTCTTTATAAGAAAGACGGCGAAAAGGTAGAAAACGGTGACCTTATTGCCACAATGAAGGGCAAAGCACCTATGCTTCTGCAGGGTGAAAGAACTGCCCTTAATCTGCTTCAGCATATGTCGGGAATTGCTACTGCAACAAACGAATGTGTTGAGCTTGTAAAGGGAACAAATGTAAGTATTGCAGACACAAGAAAGACACTTCCCGGTCTTCGTGCCTTACAGAAATATGCAGTTACCTGCGGCGGCGGCAAAAACCACCGATACAATCTTTCCGACTGTGCTATGCTTAAGGACAATCATATAGATGCAGGTGGCGGAATTACCGCAACCGTTAAGGCTCTTCGTGAAAAAATCGGACATACAGTAAAAATTGAAGTTGAAACAAGAAATATGGACGAGGTTAAAGAAGCGGTTTCTGCCGGTGCTGACATCATTATGCTTGATAATATGACAGCAGCTCAGATGAAGGAAGCAGTAGAATACATCAACGGCAGAGCATTAACCGAAGCTTCGGGTAACATTACCGCTGAAAATATCAGAGAAAAGGCCTCTTCGGGCATTGATATCATTTCAATGGGTGCTCTCACCCACTCTGTCAAAGCATTTGATATTTCTATGCGGATTGACTGATGAAGAGCTTTTCAAAAAAACAAAAAATCATTATAGCCCTTTCGGCTGCGGTTTTTCTTGTTCTTATTTCAGGTTATTGCATATATCAGAACAATGCACTGACATTGTCGGAATATGAGCTTACGCACGAAAAACTACCCCGGGAGTTTGACGGCTTCAGTGTTGCACAGGTTTCCGATTTTCACAATACCCGCTCTTCCGTGCTACAAGAAAGCATTCTTGAAGAGCTTCGCAGCTTATGTCCCGATATAATTGTTATTACGGGAGATTTTATCGATTGCAGAAAACCTGACACAAAAATTGCCCTGGACTTTGCCGAGCAACTTCTCAGAATTGCTCCCGTTTATTTTTCCCCGGGTAATCACGAGGCAAGGCTTCCCGACGTATATGAAAGCTTTGAAGAAGAGCTTAAGAATATTGGAGTAACCGTACTTCGTAATTCCTGCGAAACAATCAGGACAGGCAATAAAAATATCAATATTATCGGTATTGACGATGCAACCTTTTACGGCGCCGAAGATGAAAAGATAACATCAACAGCAAATGCATTAGATGAAGTTCTTTATGATAAAAATTTGTTTACAATCACTCTTTCTCACAGGCCCGAGGTATTTTCTGTTTACACCGAAAAGAAGCTTGATCTTGTGTTTTCGGGACATGCACACGGAGGACAGTTTGTAATTCCGTATCTCGGGGGTCTGTTCTCTCCGACAGAGGGCTTTTTCCCCGAATTCACACAAGGTATCCACCACAAAAACAACACAACAATGATTATAAGCCGGGGAATCGGCAACAGCGTATTCCCCATAAGAATAAACAACCGTCCCGAAATTATTTTTGTAACGCTAAGGGCGGCAAATAATTAAATTACCCTTTACAGGAGGAGTAAAAAAATGCGGAATCGTCAGGTACATTTAGATTTTCACACAAGCGGAGCTTTGAAGGTGGGAGAAAAATTCTCAAAGGAACAGTTTATCTCTCAGCTTAAAAACGGACATATTGATTCTATCACAGTATTTTCCAAGTGCCATCACGGCTGGTCCTATCACCCCACAACTGTAAATGAGATGCATCCGGGACTTTCCTTTGACCTTTTAGGTGCACAGCTTGAAGCCTGCAAAGAAGCAGGAGTCAATGCGCCCGTTTACATTTCCGCGGGCTTTGACGAAAAGGACTATGACCGCCATCCCGAATGGAGATGGATCTGTTCAAAGAATACGGAAGATGCACTGGAATATCACAACGAAACTCACTTCCACCAGTTGTGCTTCAATACCCCTTATCTTGATGTATTATGCTCTCAGGTTGAAGAAGTTATGGATAAATACAACCCTTGCGGCATTTTTCTGGATATTATTTCCCCAAAAATATGCTACTGTGAAAAATGTCTTAAGGATATGAAAGAGCTGGGACTGGATTCCGACAATTATGATGATTGCAAAAGGTTTTCAATCATTACATTCAACAAATATGCAGATGCAATAAACGCCTCAGTGAGAAAATACAGCAGCACTGCAACTATTTTCCACAACAGCGGCCATATTCCCAAGGGGGATCACTCCTTTATAAATAAAAACACTCACTTAGAGCTTGAAAGCCTTCCCACCGGCGGTTGGGGCTATGACCACTTCCCGCTTTCCGCTGCATATGTAAGAACCCTCGGTGACAAGGAATTTCTCGGCATGACAGGTAAATTCCACCAGAGCTGGGGCGAATTCGGTGGCTTCAAGCACCCCAATGCCTTAATTTACGAAACAGCACTCAGTGTTATGAACGGAGCCGGCTGTTCAATCGGTGACCAGCTTCATTCATCAGGTGAAATGAATCCTGCAACCTACTCTCTTATCGGCAAGGCTTATTCAAGAATAGAAGAAAGAGAGCCCTGGCTTAAGGGAGCTGAAAATATTGCAGAAATTGCAGTTTTAAGTGAAGAGGCAACAACCGGTGACAGAGATGCAAAATCTGACATCGGTGCAAACAGAATGCTCCTCGAAAGCAAGCTTTTATACAATTTTATTGATGAAACAGCCGATATTTCGGGATACAAGCTTCTCATCATCCCTGACAAAGCAAAGCCTTCTGAGGGAATGCTTGAAAAAATCAAAGCATTCATCAAAAACGGCGGAAAAGTCCTTGCAAGCGGTGAAAGTATTGTAAAAGACGGAAAATTCATCATTGATACGGGTGCTGTATACGCCGGTAAAAATGAATTTTCACCTACATACTTTGTACCCCTTTTCCCCACCGTTAACGGTGATACGGCATACATTATGCGCTGTGATTCTTATAAAATTGAAGCCGCTGACTGTGAAGTTACGGCTTTAAGAGAAAATCCTTACTTCAACAGAGAAAGAGAGCGCTTCTGCTCTCATATGCATGCACCGAATAATGAGGACGAAAAATTCCCTGCAGTTACCGTAAAGGGTAATGTTGCTTACATATCATGGGATATTTTCTCTGCATACGGAAAACTGGGCCACTTATGCTTCAAGGAAATTTTCAAGGATACAGTAAACCGTCTTATGGGAGATGATATTACCGTGAGGGTAAGCCTTCCTGATAAGGCTGTTATGACACTTACCCGTCAGGAAGAAGAAAAAAGAAGTGTTCTTCATCTTCTTTTCTCACACACCACAGTACGAGGTGAAAACACAGAGGTAATTGAAGACACCGTACCTCTTTATAATATAAGCTGCGAAATAAATTATAAACATAAGCCGTCAAGGGTTTATATGGCTCCGACACTTGAGGAAATTCCCTTTAAATATAAAGACGGCAAAGTAATATTTACTGTACCCACAGTAGATATTCACGCTATGGCAGTAATTGAAGACTGAAAAGGAAAGATTTTATGGCAGAAATAGTTCCCGTTGCACACATATATACGGATTTTCCTTCAAAATTCGGCATACCCCGCCAGAGCGGACTTGCCGACACCGTGGGAAAAATTGTTTTCTGTCCCGAGTTTCGCTCTCCTGATGCAGTAAGGGGAATTGATGGCTTTTCACACCTGTGGCTTATATGGGAATTTTCCGAAAACCGCGGAAAAAGCTCATCTCTCACTGTCAGACCGCCGAGGCTTGGCGGTAATATAAGAATGGGAGTTTTTGCAACCCGTTCCCCTTTCAGACCCAACAATTTAGGACTGTCCTCCGTTAAAATTGAAAAAATTGATTACGAGGATAAAGATGCCCCTGTAATATATGTAAAGGGTGCCGACATTCTTGACGGCACTCCTATTTTTGATATAAAGCCTTATATTCCCTATTCTGACTCCCACCCCGAGGCAAAAAGCGGATTTTCGGGTGAGGTTTTCGACTGTAATCTTAATGTTATTTTTGAAAACGGAACAGAAAAATGTATTGCGAAGGAAGACATTGCTGTTATCAGGGAAATTCTCTCAGAAGATCCGAGACCTCATTATCACGAGGATGCAGACAGGGTTTATGCTTTTGAATTTTCACACTATAAAATAAAATTCAGGGTAGAAGAAACTACCCTGAAAGTGATTGAAATATCAGATTATTAAGCGGCTTTGACCACTTCTTTTTTCTCAGATACTTTATTCTGCTTTTCCTTTCTGTTAAGAATAACAAAAAGAATTGCGGCACATATTGCACAGCCGATAACTGCATAGAACAGATCAACATTGGTATCCATTACAGCTGCATTATCGGGAAGATTTTTGGAAAGACCGAAGATTTTTACAAAAATCATAGTATCATCGGGATATTTGTAATAGCCCTGATTGTTGGAACCCGAAATATAATAGTCGGCAAAAAACTCAACAAGCTCCCACATTACCATAACGATAAAGGAAAAACCCGTACCTGCAAAAGTTTTTATTGCGGCATTTACCTTTTCGTGCCCCTTGAAGGATTTGAGCAGCTCCGCTCCGATAAAAACAACAAAACCGCCTGAAATAATATGCATTATCTTATCCCATTCCTCAATCCTATGAAACAGATCAAATCCGTGACCGAGGAATGAACCCATAAAAATGAAAACATTTACATGTGTCTGTATATGGAAAGACACATTTGAAGTAAAAAGCTTTTTCGGGGATATGAAACGCAGAAGCGGTATAACAAATGTGAGCACCAAGTTGAGAAGCACAAGATTTCTCTCATAAAGAAACTCCTGCTTTACGGTAAAGACAATAAAAACAATTACCATAGCCAGCCGTAAAGCCCACCAGGAAAGATATTCAGCAGGATACAGATTATTCCGCAATTCCCGATATTCATAAACAAATCTGTTTTTCAGTTTTTCCATAATAGCCTCTTTCACAATAAATATTTCTCTCTTAATCAAATGGAATTATACATTAGGAAATCGATAAATGGAACAATTATTTCCATTTTGTAATAATTCCTTAATTTATGTTACCAAAAATTAAAAAACCTGAAAGCGAGGTTTTCAGAATGATAAAAACGGCAAAGGATGCAGGTGCTGATAATTTTACACCATCTGTTCCTCAGTATTTCTCCTGGATAAACAATACAAATGAGGGCTCTACTGAAGAGCATACCCTTATAAATCTTGACTTCTTCAGATATCTTAAGGATACCTATGGAATGGAAATTAAAATCTATGCCTGGGATGCGGGAAATTTTGACGGGGCAAGTGAAGGCTATGGAAATGTAAACGGTGAAAAGTTCAGAGCTCAGTATCCCGATGAATATAACAAGGTTGTAGAAAAAGCAAGGGAATCGGGAATAAGAATGGGACTCTGGGGCAGTCCCGACGGCTTCGGTGACGATGAAAAGACAGAAAATGAAAGATTCGAATTTTTCGTACATCTGTGCCGTGACCACAATTTTGCACTTTTCAAATTAGACGGAGTCTGCGGTCATTTAAGACCCGAAAAGGCAGAGCTTTTTGCCGAAATGCTCCGTGAATGCAGAAAATATTCCCCCGACCTTATTGTGCTTAACCACAGACTGAATCTCTTTCAGGCTGAAAAGCACATTACTACATATTTATGGAACGGTGACGAAACTTATGTGGATGTACTGTCAGGAAATGATAATACCTGTATGCATCACAGAGGCTTTATGTTCGGCCGCGGTCATACCGATAATCTTGAAAGACTGGCAGAGGACCACGGTGTGTGCATATCCTCATGTATAGATTATTTTGAGGATGAACTGATATATCAGGCCTTTAACCGCTCCCTTATCTTAGCTCCCGAAACCTACGGTAATCCCTGGCTTATGAGAGATGATGAGCTGGCTGAATTTGCCCGTGTATATAATCTTCACAGAAGAAATGCTAAAATTCTCGTAAACGGTATGCTTTTACCTGAATGCTGCGGCAGCAATGCCTGCTCAAGAGGCACGGCTACAAAACGATTTATTTCAACGGGCAATAACTCCTGGGAAGAAAAAACAATTACTCTGACTCTTGACAGTTCAATCGGAATTAACACGGATAAAAAGCTGGAGGTAAATATCCACCACCCCTACGAAAAGCATTTAGGTCTTTTCAATGCAGGTGATAAAATTTCGGTAACTCTTATGCCCTTCCGTGCAACACTTATTGAAATTGCAATTGAGGAAGAAGCAGAGCCGATGCTTAAAAACTGTGAATACAGAATCATAAAAGAGTTGGTTGACGGCACACCCGAAAGTGTAAAAATACTCTGTTCCGACGGTGAAGATATCCTTCTTCACAAAAACGGCGAGGACTTCTTCTTTATGAAGGGCGAAAAAACAGATATAAAGGAAAAGGCACCCGTAAAGCTTGGAACCCTCGGAAATCTTGAGAGAAATCCCGAAAACGGTGAATTTCTTTACGAAAGCGCAATGTTTGCAATTAATAATGACTGCCTTGAAAAGAGAAGCCTTATCCGCTCAGGGGATACAGGGATTCCAGAGGTTAAAAAAGCAAGGGATGCCTTTTTCGGTCAGAAATTATATAAATTAAGAGGGCTTGAATCAAAAAATATGTTTGACGGCAAAGAAGACACATTTTTTGATTCTCAGTCAAAGACATATCTTGACAATAATCTTCGCATTGAAAACGGTTGTCTGAGAGTAGATTTCGGTGAAAATATCTCTTGTGACAATGTTGAAATTGAATTTTTCTCTGCCGATTTCCCCACAAGAGAGGTTGAGATTCAGTCTGTCCCCGTAAAGGCTGAATATTCCGCCAATCTTAAAGAATGGAAAGCCTCCGAAGATGTCATTCTCACAGAAAAGGAAAAATACACCGAGGAAGTTATCCGTTTCACCGTACACACAACATACAACCTTACAGGAAAGAAAATGATTTCCTCATACGGTATAAACGATAGCTTAAGATATCTTCGTATTGCACACCCCGTTGACAGAATTTTTTCTGTAAGGCTTATAAAAGACGGGCAAGCAATTGAACTGAAAAATCCCGTTGCAAGCAATATGCAGGCTCATTTCCGTTATAAGAAAACAAGAGCGCTTATTTCGGGAGAAATAAAATTACCCGAGAATTACAATGCACTTCCTCGTCTTACAGTAGCAGTTGAAGGTGAACACGGCACAGAGGATGTTTACTGTGTTGCAGAAATAGGCGGCAAATTCTTAGGCTTCCCCGAAAGAGCTCCCGAATATAAGGCAAATCAGTGGGAGCACCGGGTTCTTGACAAGGATAAGAACAATACCTTCTTCATAAACCTCCCCAAAGGACTTGAAGGAGAAACAATTAAGATTTATGCTGTATTCTCAGATTATAACAAGGCAAAAAACTGCACCTGCGATGTATATTTAACTCCCATTCACTAATTCATAAGTACCCCGGGTTAATGATAAAAGCCTGCCGCAATTACAGCGGCAGGCTTCTTTGTCATCTGAGAATCCGGATATATCAAATTTTACTTATAAAGAGGTCCGTAAGCAGCACATGCTCTGTAGTCTGCGCTCTCAAGATCCTTTGTGCCGAATGCATTCCAGCAAGCGGGACGGAAGATCTTCTCTTCGGGAACGTTATGAAGACCTACGGGGATACGAAGCATTGAGCAGAGAGTAATAAGGTCTGCACCGATGTGTCCGTAAGAGATAGCACCGTGGTTAGCACCCCATGCGTTCATAAGGTCATAAGCGGACTTGAAGGGACCTTCGCCTGTGCAGTTGGGAGCAAACCATGTGCAGGGCCATGTGTAGTCTGTTCTCTTCCAGAGTGTGTCGGAAACCACATCGGGAAGATTTACGGTATAGCCTTCTGCGATCTGGATTGTGGGTCCGAGACCCTTTACAAGGTTGATTCTGATCATTGTGCAGGGCATTTCAGCACGTGTAAGGAAACGGGAAGAATATCCACCGCCTCTGAAGTATCCGTTGTCTGCAGGTGCCCATTCTGTTGCAGCAAGCATCTTTTCGATGTCTTCTTCTGTTACATCATACCAGGGCTTCATAACGGGATTGCCGTTTTCATCCTTAACCTCACCGCAAGCGTCAAGACAGCATGCACCGGAATTGATAAGATGGATAAATCCGCCTGCTTCCTTTGCCTTTCCTTCGATGTCATAGCCTGTAACTCTCTTTACAGCTGAGTCACTCCAGAAGGTACGAACATCAGCAAACATCTGAGCGCGGTTTGTAAGTAACTTCATAAAGAGCATTGAAATAGAGTTGAGAACGTCATTTTCTGTTGCAAGAATATAGGGCTCTCTTGCGCCGTTCCAGTCAAATGATGTGTTGCAAAGTGCTTCGCCGAAGTCACAGTTGGGATAGAAGTCTGTCCACTGTCTCTGTCCCTGGAAGCCTGCAGCAATAGCATTGTGGCCTACCATTTCTTCTTCGCAACCCTTGGGAAGATTGGGATTACCATTCATAAGATCCTTGATGATAACCATCATCTTTACAACAAATTCCCAGTCTGCATCCTTCTCCTCGCGGGACTTTCTTACAAACTCGGGATTCTTGTCGAAGCCTTCCTTACACTTTGCCTTTGTCCATGCAAGAGCCTTCTGATACTCAGCCTCGTCATAGATGTTTTCAGACATTCGTCTGATGATTTCTACCTCGTCAACTGACTCAACACGCATACCGAGATATTCTTCAATGAACTCGGGACTGATGGATGAACCGCCGATACCCATACAGATTGAACCGATCTGGAGATATGACTTGCCTCTCATTGATGCAGCAGCAACAGCAGCACGTGCAAAACGAAGAATCTTCTCCTGAACGTCAGCAGGAACTGTTGTGTCATCAGCATCCTGAACATCGTGTCCGTAGATACCGAAAGCGGGAAGTCCCTTCTGTGCGTGTGTTGCAAGAACAGAAGCAAGGTAAACAGCACCGGGTCTTTCAGTTGCATTGAAGCCCCATACGCCCTTGATTGTCATAGGATCCATATCCATTGTCTCGGAGCCGTAGCACCAGCAGGGAGTAACGGAAAGAGTAATATCAACGCCTTCCTTCTTGAACTTTGCAGCACAAGCAGCTGCTTCTGCAACTCTGCCGATGGTAGTATCTGCGATAACAACCTTTACGGGCTCACCGTTGGAATATTTAAGATTATCGGAAATAAGCTTGGCAGCAGTTTTTGCCATATTCATTGTCTGCTCTTCAAGTGAGCCTCTAACATCAAGAGGTCCTCTTCTTCCGTCAATACAGGGGCGGATACCGATTACGGGGTAATCGCCGATAAGTCTGTTTTCAGCCATAGTAAAATCGTCCTTTCATAAAAACAGCCGTAATAGACTGTCATAATTTCACAAGTATAATATATCACAGTAAAAATATTAATTCAATAATAAACTTACATAATATTCTCGATAAAAATATGTAAATTATATAAAATTCAAAACACATTATGCACATGTTTTATTGACTTACT
>JAZRTO010000017.1:0-14640 GCA_045652065.1 Acutalibacteraceae bacterium | reverse complement strand
GTTCTTCTTTTTCGGCAAGGTTACTCAGTTTCTTTTTGAGTTTAGGTGTTAATTCTGAATTGACTTCTTGTGGCTCTATGTTTCCATAGTAAAAATCTTCAATGATATTTGACATTATGTATTCCTCCATATCTGAGGAAATATATTAGAGTACGAAGTATAGAATATGTTTTGCCAGAGAACTACTTGTGTTATGAACATCCGTACCAACAAAAAAAGGACTTGCGATAGCGAGTCCTTTTTTTATTGGTGCAACTAAATCCGTCATTATGACGGGATAAATCCATCTTCGATGGTTGAAATCACTTCGTGATGAAATCCGACTTCGTCGGGCGTAAGGGCCGATTTAATTTCATCTGAAGCCGAAGGCTGAAGATTTCATCCGAAACTTGTATTGGATTTCATCGTGAGAGACACGAACGATTTCATTTTATAATATAAATCCGTTGTTATCATTCGCACCAAAAATCCTGATGTTTTGCATCAGGATTTTTACTTTTTCACTCTTCACTTTTCACTCTTCACTCTTCACTTTTCACTCTTCACTCTTCACTGAAAACAATAACCTGATAAACATAAAAACCTGAAGCCTTGGGGCTTCAGGTTTTTTTTGTCAGCAAATACTGAACTTAAATATTAAACAAGTAAGAGCTTTCTGCTATATCAGCCACAGATAATCCGAAATTACATTTCACCCTCGTGCTTGCTTGCCTTTTTCTTGTCTGATGTAAGGGCAACCTCGCCTTTCAGATACATTATAACAAGTCCGAGAAGCACCATAATTGTTGATGTCTTGATACATAAGGGCAGAATTGTCTTATAAAGGAAGTCGCAGATAAGTGCTGCAGTTTCTCCGCCTACTATGAGGGCAGCAAGGTAGCCGAAGAAGGTAAGACCGCCTACGAAAAGTGAAAGGAGAATACCAACGGCAAAAACCTTACTTAACGCATCGCTGATTTTTGCACAGATTTCTTTGAATTTCGTCATTTTTCTTTACCTCCTTATTAAAGTCCCATAACGGGTAGTAATCCCATAAGTGTTACAACCTGCAGAATAAACTGAGCGGCAACCCACCAGAGGTTGTTTTTGAAGGTTTTGTTAAAGTCTGACTCTGCAATTGACATACCGGCATACATACCGAGTCCCAGAGGAGGAGTAATACCGCACATAACACCGCAGATGCAGGGGAGCATTGCTGCTGCAAGAAGGGGATCGACACCTGCATTTGCGAGGGTTGTGATAAACACCGGTCCGAAGATAACAACAAGTGATGAACCGGGAATAACCATGCCCATAAAGCAGGTAATAAGGCAGATTGCAAGAACAGTACCGAGCTTGCCGAAATTCCAGCCTGCGATAATAACACCGAGGTCTTCAGCAACATTGAGGTCTGAGAAGAGACCGCCTATCATATAACCGAATACGCATACTGCAATTGTGGGAGCGATTGTCTTTACGCTCTTTGCGAACATATCGATAAGTGACTTGGGAGTAACAACTGATTTGTCCTTTGCAATGAGGCATGCATAAATTGCAGAAATACCGCCGATAAAAAGAAGAATTGAGCTTGAAAGAGCCTTTGCGCCGGCTTCCCCCAGTCTGTCGGTGAAGAAGCCATCCTTGAATAAGAAATCAAGAACAAAGGGGAGAATAATAATAACAGGAAGGAAAAGACCCTGCCAACCGGTCTTAAGGGTTTCCTTAAGGTCAGGGAGCTCTGCCTTTGACATAGGCTTAACCTTGTAATGCTTGCAGAAGGCAAAAACCATTACAACTCTCTGAAGAATAAACCATAGGGATATGCCCCACAGTACAATCCAGAACTTACCTGTGGAAATTTCACTTTCGGGATAAAGAGCTGCAAATGCACCCATTGCAGCAACAATATTTGAAGAGGGAGGAATCATATTTCCCATATAGCTTGCATTACTTTCAATGTTGGCGGCAAGCTCAGGGGGGAAGCCTGATTTTTTCATTGCAGGAATTGTGATTGCACCGGTTGCCATAACGTTACCGGGGCCGGAACCTGAAAGTGCACCCATAAATGCACTTGCAATAACTGCTGCGTAGCCTGCACCGCCGGTTATTCTTCCGAGAAGTGAAAGAATAACAGCTATACAGCTGTCAATGATTTTTGTTTTTGTGAGAATAATTGACATTGCTACAAATGCAACCATTGAGTAAAGCAGTGATGTAGAAAGACTTTTGTTTACATAATCGAACACATTTTCCCAAGTGCCTGTAATAGCCACGAGTATAATGAAGCTTAAGAAAATACCTTCATATACGGGGCGCTTGAATACCAGGAACCACAGGAGGATTACTGCGAGCATAATGCCCAGAAAAAGAAGTGAGCTTGGCATCGTGATAATTTCCTTTCATAACCAATATGTTATAGTATATATTTCTAACAAGTTATATAATACACAAAAAAGCACAGATGTCAATACCAATTCTGATTTTTTGAAGAAAATTTCTTTTTGTCCTTGATTTTACTTTTCAATATATATACAATTTGAACATAACCTATAAATTTTTATACGGACGGTGAATTTTTTTGAATCTGCGTCAGTTACAGTATGCTGTTATGCTTTCCGAAACGGAGAGCTTTTCACAGCTTGCGGAAAAGCTTAATATTTCCCAGCCTGCATTAAGTAAGCATATTCTTACCCTTGAAAAGGAGCTTGGTGTTCAGCTTTTTGACAGAACAACAAATCCCATCAGTCTTACAGCGGCCGGTGAGTTTTTTATAAAAGAGGCAAGGGAGCTTCTTTATAAGGAGGATCAGATGCTTCGTTCTATGAAGCAGTTCAGCACGGGAGAAAGGGGAGCTCTTACCATAGGCATAACACCTTTCAGAAGTGCTTATCTTATTCCCGATATAGTAAAAAGAGTTCGTGAAAAATTTCCCGGTGTATGTGTAAGGCTCGTGGAAGAGGGCAGTGAACAGCTCCGTAAGGATGCGGCAGACGGCAGATTTGACTTTGCTGTTGTAAATATGCCTGTTGATGAGATTCTGCTTGAAGCAACTCCTATTGAGCCTGATAAGCTTGTTCTTGTTTATTCAAAGGAGCTTGAGGGAATTTCCGTCGAGGTCGCAGACAAAAAAGAAATTGATTTCAGAAGCTGTGAAGAGATTCCTTTTGTTGTTCTTGGTGCGGGTCAGGAAATGCGAGTGCTTTTTGATAAGCTTTGCGCTTCTCTTGATGTCTATCCGCAGATTGCCGCAGAAGTGGTGAATATGACAACGGCGTGGGAAATGGCTTGCTCGGGTGTAGCGGCAACCTTACTGCCCCTGCAGTTCGTAAACAGTGCTGCCACCGACCGTAAGCTGATTGTAAAAAGACTCCTTAATTCTGTTCAGCTTCGTCAGCCTGCCATTGTTACCAGAAAGGATCAGTATATTTCTCCATATGCAAAATATGCCATTGATTTACTTGCAGGCGGCAGATGATATTTATTTTTGAATGAAAAACTGTTCTGTATATTGTGTTGCTAATACAATATCAGAATACTGCGGAGGTTGAATATGAAAATCAGACTTATAGGTAATGTGAAAACCATTATGTCAAATCCGGACGGAGACCATAAATATTTCGGCTGGCCCACAATCACAAGACTTAAAAACGGAAGAATAGCCGTGGGTGCATCGGGTTACAGAGTTGAGCACGATTGTCCCTTCGGAAAGGGTGTTGTGGCTTATAGTGATGATGAGGGGGAAAGCTACACAGCCCCCAAAGCAATAATTGATACTGTTCTTGATGACAGGGATGTGGGACTGACTGCTTTCGGTGACAGCGGACTCATTGTTACATCCTTTAATAATACAACTGCTTTTCAGCGTGACAATATGCCTCAGACAAAGGAATGCTTTGATTATATTGATTCCGTTGATCCCGACGAGGAGGAAAAGTCTCTGGGATGTACCTTCCGCATAAGCTATGATAACGGAGAAAGCTTCAGTAAAATCTATAAATCCCCCGTAACCTCACCTCACGGTCCCATTGTTCTTAATAACGGTAAAATCTTATGGATAGGTACCGTTTACGGAGCAAATGAAAGAGTTGAGATATATGAGCTTAATCCCGAAAACGGGGATATGACATTTGTGTCGGAAATAAAATCGGAGTTGTATCTTGATGAGCCACATGCCATTCAGCTCCCTGACGGACGAATAGTCTGCCATTTCAGAATTGAAGATGAAAAAAGAGGTATTTTTACCCTTTTACAGACTGTTTCCTTTGATGAGGGTAAAAGCTGGAGTGCGCCTAAGCAGATAATAGGGGATGACAGCGGTGCTCCTGCCCACCTTTTCCGTCATTCCTCGGGACTGCTTATTTCCACCTTCGGAAGAAGAAGCTATGTCTGCGGAATCAGGGCAATCATAAGCCGTGATAACGGGGAAAGCTGGGGTGAAGAGTATATTATTTACGAAAATCCCGATACCGACGATGACCTCGGTTATCCCTCAACCATTGAGCTTCACGACGGTACGCTTCTTACGGCATTCTATTCCAAGGATACAGAGGATGCCCCTGCTGTTATTATGCAGCAGAAGTGGTGCATTGAAGATATATAAAACAATAAAACACCTGAAGACCTTTGGTGAATCTTCAGGTGTTATTTTTATTTTGCCAAGGGGAATTTATGTTCCTCTTTCAGGTCGAGATGGGTTATGATTCTTTCGAAATTTTCCTTTGCGCCCGAAAGGGCCTCTGTTTTATGGGAGTCGCTGCCAAGATAAAACTTACAGCCGCAATCCTTTGCAATAAAATAGGGTCTTAAAAGGATTTTCTTTTCCTCATCACAGGAGAATATCGTTTTTGTGTTAAGCTCGATTCCAATGCCCTTTTCGGCACAGTCTGAAAATATCTCATAAAGCTCCTCATCCTTAAGAAGCCTTATAACCTCGGGAGTTTTTTCTTTCAGAATGTGTCCCGTTGTCATGTGTGCAATTCCCATTTTATGAAAGGGGAGGGGCATAGAGAGAAGGTTTTTAATTTTCTGCAGCCATATTTCAGCTGCTGTCTCAGGGGATGAGATTTTTTCTCTTACCGTGTTTCCGCTGAGGTGCATATGTGTGGTGGCAACGGTGACAAAGTCCAGCTCCCTGAGAACCTCTTCGCTGATACCGAGGATTCCGTTATAGTCCATGTCAATTTCTGCGCCGAACAGAAAATCTATGCCGTTTTTCTGTGGCAATGGCAGAACGGAGGTAAGGTATTTATAACCGTGCTCATCAATCCATTCTGCTTCGCTTTTTACCCTTTCGTCCCAGAAGTGATTTGTAAGGCAGATTTTTCTGTATCCGTTTTCCTTTGCATACTGAAGTATTCTCTCGGGTGTCTGCAAAGGGTCCTTGCAGCAACGCGACACTGTGGAATGAATATGAAAATCGTGGTCTGCAATATATCTCATAGGCTCTCTTTTTCTCCTTGCGTAATTAAATTCTATTCGAGCTTTATTATATATTTTTACTTTTGATAAATCAATGAGAAATTGCTTTTGTGCAATTTCAATAGGCACAGTTCAGTCTTTCGTAAAATATGCAGATTGAAAAAAACGTTCATTTATCCTATAATTTTCTTAATAATATAATTTCGGGAGATTATTATGAAAAAACTTTATGTAGATGTGAAAAGTAAAATTTA
Organism: Acutalibacteraceae bacterium; assembly: GCA_045652065.1. Taxonomy (GTDB): domain Bacteria; phylum Bacillota; class Clostridia; order Oscillospirales; family Acutalibacteraceae; genus RUG806. The sequence continues at coordinate 8,989 of JAZRTO010000017.1, read as the reverse complement.
CCGTGCAACGGCAATTACCTTTATTGTTCAGCTTTTCGGAGCATTAGGTGCGGGCTTCTTTTTTGTAATTCAGAATCTTTTCGGTCAGTATCATCTTTTGGGTGCTACGGGTGCTGAAAATGAGCCTACCTTGTGGTTTGTGCTTTTCTGGGCAACGGATTTCTTCTTTGTGATAACGGGACTGATTACGGCTTATCTTATTGCAGGTCTTCCCGCTGTTGCACCGTCGTTGTCACTTAGCATTTATTTTGCACATTTTGTGTCTCCGGCAAGCGATGCGGTGAATTTCTATCCTTGTTTTTTCTCTACCCCTGCAAATTATGCCGATTCAACAACCATAGGATATATGGGATATCTGATAATGTCGGTGATTTTAGGTCTTCTTATAAAATATCTCTACATAGGCTGGACGGCGCTGAAGCCTGTAATAGGTGCAAAGCTGGATAAATTGTTTGCTTCTCTTCGTAAGAAGATAAAGCTTATTCCCGAAGAGCTTAAGGGGCTGACACTTATAGAGGGTGTTGACCTTATCGTTATGATTCTTATTATTCCCGTGGCATCGGCAGCTCTTACCTTTGTTCTTATTAAATTCGGTATTCAGCTCCCCTTCGGAATACTTGCCCAAAAGCTCGGTGAAGTTCTTACATCGCTTTCAGAAACATCACTTGTTCCTGCTGCAATTGTAATGGGACTTATGGTAGGCTTCGATGTTATCGGTCCCGTATCTCTCACAGCCTTCTCGGTTGTAACATCCGCTTACCTTGCAACGGGAAATGCACAGCTTCTTACAATTTATAGTGTATGCTTCATTACAATCGGTTGGACTGCATTTTTCGGTATTTTTCTTTCAAAGATATTCAAAAAAGGTCATACGGATACAGATGATATGAACCTTGCAACCTCAGGCCCCATAAATGCATTTTTTGAAAATATCAAGCTCACAAATGCATTCGCTATGCCCATTGCTATGAGAAGTCCCTTTACAGTAATTCCCGGTCTTATGGCAGGCTCAAGCATAGGCGGTCTGCTTACCGCTGCTTTCGGAATTGTGAATACCGCTTACACAGACGGCTCACTTCCCAGATATGCTACGGGAAATTACACCTTCGGAAATGTTGATTATACATATGCCGAGCTTCTGGAGCGCGGGGAGATTTATATGAGCTTTACGCTTCCTCTTCGTTCAGGTGACTGGCTTACCTGCAGAATTCCCTTGTTCTTCATTATTATCGGATCCGCAATTGTCGGCGGCTTTGTGATTATGCTCCTTAAATGCCTTGAAAAGAAGTTCCTCGAAAAAAAGGGCTGTCTTGTTGAAGCAAACGGTGACTTTGTTCTTGAAATAAGAGAATTCGGTAAAAAGCTTCTTGAAAATAAATAATCCATAACAAGCAAAAAAATAAGCTCCCGGTTTTTCGGGAGCTGTTTTTTTATTTTACTCTGTTTTTATTAAAGACCGAAAAGTCTTTCGCCGAGTTCTTCAATAAGACGCTCGAAAAGATGTCTTATTCTGTTGAAGAAATCCATCATGTCATTGAAGAGAGCTGTGATAGCATTTTCTCTGTAAACTCTGATGTTTGCGCTTGCAAGTACCTCACCGTCAAGGATATAGTTTACTGTAACTACACCGGTCTTATCATTTGACTTGAACTTTGTTCCGTCAATAGTACCGTAAGAATCATCTTCAACTTCAAGATAACCGCCTGCAGGGAACTCTGTTTTGAAGCCGTTCTTGTCAACTGCGAATACATCAATGTCAAGAGTCTTGTTTACGTTAACCTCAAATACGGGCTCGTTGAATGTGATGTGGTCAAATTCGCCTGTACGTGTTGCTGTTGTATAGATGTGAAGTGTTGCTGCAATCTTTCTTTCCCAACCGTTACTGGGCTGATTTCTGAGAGTGATGTCATCTGTACCTTCGCGCTGTGTAAGGAAGGTAGAGGATGCACCGCCGTCAAGGTTAAGAGCTCTGTTACAGCCGAGAGCATACATAACATTTGCCATTTCGTTATTGTCAAAGCCGTAGGAATAGGGATCCTGTCTGCCGTCGTTAACACAGATAACAACTGTTCCGTCATCACGGATACCTACTGCTGTACGGGGAGCAAGCTTGCCTGTTTCACCGGCAACGCACTTGCCGTTTTCAACAAGCATACAATAGCCTGCAACTGCTTCCTGGAGGTCATCAGTTCTGTCGTTACCGTGTCTGATAACGGGTGTTCCGTCCTTTGTTACACCGAAGAAGGGGTAACCGTTTGAGGGCTGAACAATTTCACCCTGCATAACAACAAGACCTGTGGGTTCACCGGTACCTGTGTTGTGGAAGTCACCGTTGACGGAAGCTATAACTTCCATGTCGCGTGTTTCTTCAAGAGCATGAGCCTGATCTCTTACTGTTTTTAATCCCCAATTGTCAGCATCGCCGTCGTTGTAGCCTGTAACGAAGGAAACATCATCGTTATCGGGAGCTACTTCAAGTACGAAGATGTACTGCTGATAGCTGAGGCTTGCATTGTTGAGAACGATTTCTCTTTCTGTGACACCACCGATAAGGGAATATGCCTTTTCGGATGTGACATGGTATCTTTCGAGCTTTGATTCGTCAATCGCAGATATGGTTTCTGCTGATACGGACACTACAAATGTAAGTAAAACCATCAGCACTGAAAGCATAACCGCTAAGGACTTTTTGAATAATGTTTTCATAAAATTATTCCTTTCTTTGAATATTTAACTATAGTATACAAAATTTTCCACACATAAGTCAATGACTGATTGAAAAATTTTATATATTTTTACCTATTACTTGATTATTTTCCTTTTTAGTGGTAATATGTATGTGTAATTTTCCAAAAAAGGAGAGTATATATGAAACTTATGAAAAAATTAGCTGTTCTTACGGCAGCAGTACTTTTGTCTTTGCTTTTTGTTTTTTCTGCAGGTGCAGAGGAAACCGGTATCAGCACACTTTCTGTTTCCGTTGATGCAGGTGCAAGCAATGTAAGTGTAAACTGGTGGCAGACAGAGGGGCAATATTTCATTTTCCTGCCTGCTGATGCAGATATGGATACACTCACACTCGATTTTACTGCTTCCGCAGAGGTTACTCTTGACGGTAACGTGGTTGCCAGCGGTGATAAGGCAGTTTTTGAAGCCGGAAAGTCATACACTTTTTCTTGTGACGGTGTGACATATACGCTTAATATTCTTAAATCCGAAAATATTCCCTCTCTTCACATTACAACAGAGTCAGGCTCAATGGCTGCTGTTCATGCAGATAAAGCACATAAGGAGCCTGCAGAAATATCCATAGTTGCAGACGGTGAGACTGTTGTTGCTGAAAAAGAGCTTGAATATATCAAGGGCAGAGGTAATTCTACCTGGTCTATGAAAAAGAAGCCCTACAATATCAAGTTTGATAAGAAAACTGACCTTTTCGGCATGGGAAGCGCGAAGAAGTGGTCACTTCTTGCAAACTACACCGATAAAACTGATATAAGAAATTATGTTGCTTACGATATAGCTGAAAAGGTAGGTCTCCATTACATATCAAAGAATATCTCTGTAGACCTTTTCATTGACGGAGATTATTACGGCAACTATCTTCTTTGTGAAAGTGTTGAGGTGGGTGATACCCGTGTTGATATCAATGATCTTGAAGGCGATACAGAGGATGTAAACGATAAGGATCTTGATAAATATGCTCTCGGCGGAGCTCAGGAAAAAGATTATAAGAAGCTTGTTGCAGGAACACAGAAATGGGTTAAAATTCCCAATAATCCTGAGAACATTACAGGCGGATATCTTCTTGAGTTTGATCTTCCAAATCGCTATGTTGATGAGGTCAGCGGCTTTGTTACAAACCGCAATCAGTCAGTTGTAGTTAAGTCTCCCGAATATGCATCGGAGGCTCAGGTAAAGTATGTAAGTGCACTTTACCAGGACTTTGAGGATGCTGTTTTCTCGCTTGACGGCTATAATGCAAAGGGAAAACACTATACAGAATATATTGATGTCGAGTCCTTTACCAAAATGTACGTTTTCCAGGAATATATGAAGAACCTTGATGCAGGTACAACCAGCTTCTACTTCTATAAGGATAAGGACAGTGATGTTTTTGTGGCATCTCCTGCATGGGATTTCGACTATGCATTAGGAAACAGCTACGGTGCTTATAACTCCAATATTTCAAAGGCTGCTGAGTGGTGGGCAGGCGGATTATATTATCAGAGTGCCAATGATGCAAAATATCTTCCTACACTTCTTACTGTGCTTTTTAAGCATGATGATTTCTTTGCGCTTGCAAGTGAAAAATGGAACAGCTCATTTTCTCCCCTGTTAAATGACGACTATTTCGGTGGAGTTAAGGCATATTCTGACAATATTACTGCTTCTGCTGTGATGAATGCTCTGCGTTGGAATACATTCAAGACAACAGCTGCCGATGCTATTGAAGCAGAATATGATAAGCAGGTAAATAATGTTCTCATTAAGTTTATGAAAGACCGAAAGGTATTTCTTGATAAGGGCTTCGGTGAAAATTCCGTAAGAGTAATTTTTGACGGTAACGGCGGTACGGGTAATATGTTTAACCGTATAGCAGTTAAGGTAGGGGACAGTTATACACTGCCTCAGCCCGAATTTACAAATCTCCCCTATATGTTTGCAGGCTGGAGCACAACACCTGACGGCTCAGGTGAAGTCTATGATGCAGGTGCTACTGTAACGCTCCAAAGCACAAAGGTTACCTTCTATGCGCAGTGGAAGGAAATAAAGGTTCTCTCCGGCTTCCAGAAGTTTATCCAGAGCATAAAGGATTTCTTCCAGAGAATAATGGACTTTTTCGCAAATCTTTTCAGATAATCTGAATATAGTTAAGGCTTCAGGTCATTGACCTGAAGCCATTTTTTGATGTTAAGAAAGTTATCTTTTTGCTGTGAATAATAATTTCCTGAGACGGATTGAATCAATGCGAAAATAAAATAAAAATATACGGGAGGGGTTGCCCCCTCCCGATGTTGGTGTTGTTATCTGTCGTAATAGAAATCAACCTCAGGACGGGTAAGAACGGGAGAATTCTGTCCTATCCACATATCTTCCCATTTCTGTCCTGCAATTCTTTCAAGACGTTTTTTCTGCTCATCGGAAATTGTGACATTTCCTGTTTCGTGCTTTTCCTTGATAACACGCTGAATTTCCTTGTGGTCATTCTTAGTCATTGTAAAGCTCTTTATAAGAATAAGTGTAAGAATACCGAATATAATGGGCATTACGGAGAAGTTAAGACGAAGACCGAAGATTGTTCTTGCTGTCTGATAGATGGGCTCCTTCTTCTTTACATCATAGCCGAAGAATTTAAGGGAGTATCCGAGAATACCTGTCATAAATGAATTTATGGTCTTTGAGGTAAATGAACGGAATGTAGCAATAACACCCTCTCTTCTTCTGCCTGTTATGAGCTCGTCAACGTCTGTAATGTCGGGTTGAATGGTGTCAATTGCAAAGCCGGGGCCCGAGAAGCCGAAGTTATAGAGAATTGCTGCAAGGTAAAGGAAAATAGCAGGAGTTTTGTTGGTGACAAAGAGATTAACTGCAAGACCTGCAATCATAATGGGAGTAAGCATCAGTCCCGAGGTTCTCTTGTCAAAGAAGCGGTTAAGGAAATAAATTACGGGAGAGCCCATAAATTCAGCAGTACCTGCAACCGTGTTAAGAATGTTGAAGTGCTTGTACTTATCTGCGATACTTACAATGAAGTACTGGTCAGAGTATGAATAGAAGCTTGAACGGAAGGAATTGAGAAGACAGATAAAGAAATACTGTCTGAATGAACGGTTTTTTGCAACAAGGCGGTATTCATTGAAAAGATAGCGCCAGTTTATAGGTTCGTTTTTCAGAGAAAGTGATGAAGGCTCCGGGCAGGTAAAGAAGGAGAGTATGGGAGACCATACAAACCATACCGCAAGGACTATACCTGAAAGAAGGTAGGTTCCGCGATGCTCGGGTGACGGATTATCCATATTAAGACCGCCCAGCATCATACCCATAAACAGGAAGGAGGATATCTGTCCTACACTGTTCATCATATATTCCACCATTTTATACTGTGTACGTCTGAAATAGTCAGGTTCAATGGTAGGAAGCATTGCAACATGGGGAACACTCATCATTGTATATGATGTAGAATAAATAAATGCGGTAATAAGGTAATATATTGAATTAAAGGTCATATTACCCATAGATGAAATACCGAAGGAGCACCACTTCATAATGTAAGCGAAGAAGAAGGGAATTGCACCGGCAAAAACCCAGGGACGGTGCTTTCCGTATTTTGAACGGGTGCGGTCTGTAACAAGTCCCATAACTACGTCTGACACAGCATCAATAAGACCGTTTATCATACTGATTCTGCCCGTTACGTCAGTGGGCATTTCTTCAACGAAGCTTAAAAACTGCTGATGATAAAGATTAAGGGGATATCCGGCGCCCCCGAGGGTAATGTTTGCACAGGTGTAACCTGCCATAGGCTTTATGTAGGTGCCGAAATTGCCTTCAATGCCGGCAGCATTCTTAAGGCCGTTGCCCGCATCAGACAGCTTTTGCCTGATTTTTCCGGGGTTGTCTTTTCTGCCCATAAAAAATCTCCTCTTTTGTGCAAAATTTTATGATATGAATGAATTATAACACTAATATAGTCATAATGTCAAACAAATTATCATAATATTTGTTGAAAAATTATGTTGAAAAAGTCAAAAACCGTATTGCATTGTTTGGACTTTTGTGCTACAATTTTCACTGTACTCTTTAAGGAATTTGTTGTTTTTCACCATATTCCTCACATACTCAGGAGGTAATCACTTTGAAACAGTATAACGCTAACGACATCAGAAACGTCTGCATCGCCGGTCACGGCGGCAGAGGTAAAACCACTCTCGCAGAGGCTATGCTTTATATCGCAGGAGCATCTGACCGTTTCGGTAAGGTCAGTGACGGTAACACAGTAATGGACTTTGACGCTGAAGAAAAGCGCCGTCATAATTCTGTATCATCAGCTGTCTGTCCCCTTGAATGGCGCGACAGAAAGATTAATATAATTGACACTCCCGGTCTTTTTGACTTCGCAACGGGTGTTACGGAAGGTATCAGAGCTGCTGAGACAGTTCTTATCGTTACAAAATCAGGCTCAGGTGTAGGTGTCGGTGCCGAAAAGGCATACAAGGCTGCAACCGCAAGAGGCATGTCAAAGTACATCATTGTTACGGGCTGTGATGCAGAAAATGCTAACTTCTACAAGACCGTTGATGCTTTCCAGGAAGGATTTGGTAAGAAGGTATGTCCCGTTGTTGTTCCCTATGTTGTAGGCGACAAGGTTGAATGTTATGTAAACTTCCTTCAGAATAAGGCTTTTGCATATAAGGACGGCAAGGCAACTCAGGTTGATATGCCCTCCTCCGAAAGAATTGATCAGCTTCACGAAGCATTCACAGAGTCAGTTGCATCATCAGATGATGAGCTTATGATGAAGTATTTCGACGGTGAGGAATTCACTCACGATGAAATCGTATCAGGTCTTTCGAAGGCAGTTCTTGACGGTACTGTAATGCCTATGTATGCTTGCTCTGCTTACACACTTGAGGCTGTTGACCTCGTTCTCAACGGTATCACAAAGATGGCTCCCTCTCCCGTTCAGTTCAAGGAAATTGCAACTGATGCGGACGGAAACGAAATTGAGCTTGAATGTGATGAAAACGGACCTCTTGCAGCAATGTGCTTCAAGACAGTTGCTGACCCCTTCGTAGGTAAGATGACATACGTTAAGGTGGCTTCCGGTAAAATTGACGGAAATACTCCTTGCTATACTCCCAGAACAGCTGCTAACCAGAGAATGGGTAAGCTTATTATCCCCAAGGGCGGTAAGACTGAGGATACATCCGTTATCACAGCAGGTGATATCGCAGTTATCACAAAGCTTGACGGTATCAAGACAGGTGATACAATCTGCTCCGAAAAGCAGCCTATTTCACTTGTTGCTCCCGTATTCCCCGCACCCTGTCTTTCAATGGCAGTTATCGTAAAGAAGAAGGGTGAAGAAGAAAAGGTTGCTGCAGGTCTTAAGAAGCTTTCACACGAAGATCCTGCAATCAAATACTATACAAATGACGAAACCAGAGAGCAGATTCTCGCAGGTCTTGGCGAACAGCACCTTGATCTTATTGTAACAAAGCTCAAGACTAAGTTCGGTGTTGAGGTTGACCTTCAGATTCCCAGAGTTGCTTACAGAGAAACTATCTCCAAGAGAGTTGAAATTCACGGCAGACATAAGAAGCAGTCCGGTGGTCACGGTCAGTTCGGTGACGTATGGATCCGTTTTGAGCCCTGTGATGAGCTTGACCTTGTATTCGGTGAAGAGGTTGTAGGCGGTTCAGTTCCCAAGAACTTCTTCCCCGCAGTTGAAAAGGGGCTCAGAGAAAGTGTTAAGCGCGGTATCGTTGCAGGCTATCCCGTAGTTAATATCAAGGCTACACTTTATGATGGCTCTTACCATCCCGTTGACTCCTCCGAAATGGCATTTAAGACAGCTGCTTCTCTTGCATTCAAGCAGCTTAAGGACACAGCAGGTCCTGCAATTCTTGAGCCTATCGGTACACTTAATGCATATGTTCCCGATGATAATCTCGGTGATATTATGGGTGACGTTACAAAGCGTCGCGGCAGAGTGCTCGGCATGGGTCCTGCAGAAGAAGCAAAGATGCAGCTTCTTGAGGCTGAGGTTCCTATGGCTGAAATGGGCGATTTCGCAACAACTCTTCGTTCTGTAACAGCAGGCAGAGGCTATTTCTCTCTTGAATTTGCAAGATATGAAAGAGCTCCCCAGGATGTTGCAGCAAAGGTTATTGCAGAATCCTCAATGGAAGACGACGACGAATAAAATACATAATTTTACCCGTTCCTGTATCGGAACGGGTATTTTATTGGTCTTCAGCAAAGA
>JAZRTO010000016.1:0-3044 GCA_045652065.1 Acutalibacteraceae bacterium | reverse complement strand
TGAATCATCGGTGAAAATGTCAAACCTGAGTGTGAAATACACTCTTCCTATCGGCTTGACTTTCAAACCCGGAAATTCAGCTGCTCGAACCTTGACAAAAAAACTTTCCGATTTGCCGTGTGGGCGTTCTGTCAGCAATAGTGTTGAAGTTTGCGTGCTTGGAACTGCAATATGCGGCGAAAAGAAAATGAAAGCTGAACTTTATAGCGGCTCTGACCTTATATCGGTACAATATGAAACTATAACAATAGTAGACAGAACAGACTTTGAAGATGTTTCGGGACTAACCGAAATAAAACCGAACGGAAAACAAAAAACACTGACACAAAAAGAATATATTTATAACGGAGATCTGGTTATCGGCAACGATATCAATTTATACATTCCGAATAAACTGGTTGTTAACGGCGATTTGATAGTCAGCGGAAACGGCAAAATTTCTGTTGGAGGAGAATTGTTTGTAAATGGCGACCTGAATATCAAAAACGGAAGTGTTGTTATTAACTCGAAAGCTGAATTTGATTGTAATGCCGTTACTGTAAAAAAAGGTGAGTTGATTGTTAATGGCCGCCTTCACACAGATAATGTTAACATCAAAGGCGGAAAAGTGCGTTTAGGCGGTATAATGGAATCTGAAGGTGGTGTTAAGTTTTCGGGTTCAGGAAATATCATTATGAACGGCAGCTCCGAAACCAAGCTTATAGTAAAAAAAGACTTTATAATGAAAACTTCGGGAGCTGTTAACACATTCAGCGGCGGTCAGCTCTGGATTGGCGGAAATCTTGAGCAAAGCAAGAGTAAGAGCAATCTTGTTTGTTCAAACGCTTTCGAAACGATCTTTTTCGGGAAAGATAAAACACACGAGATCGATTATCAAGCAAAAACAAAAATGTATCTCGGTAAATTGTATCGTGAAGAAGGAAGTAAAACCATCCCGGCAAGCTTTAATTCACAGTTTTATTCAAAATATATGGAAGCAGAATGCAACACAGATACATATTCTGTTAAAGGCGTAAAAGATATTTTGCTTGATTATGAACTGTGGCTGGAGGGCTTGAAGGCTTGTAAAAACCAGAAAACAGAACTCACAATCAATTCTTATATCGGAATCCCTCAGTACATATATGACCAAAAGAGTCTGGATGAATTTGAAAAAGCGGTTGCAATATGGTATTCGATTCTTTCGTCTACAGCTGTAAATGACAGATTTGATGATATTACAACATCAGCTCATTTTATCACTTTAAAAAATGTTCCGGTTAAAGGTCCGGACGGAAAGAAAAGCTATGCTGATATTGATTTGAAAGCCTACGGAGTTAAAAACGGTGGCGGAAGTTCATTATTCCAAATTGAATGCAAGAGCAATGATCTCAGCGACTTGTATAATGATTCTGATTTCAAATCGTATAGCCTGATTGGACTTGGTACTATGACAGATAAAGATACTATGATGATGCAATTGCATTTATATCTTTCTGTTGATTATCTGAAATATGTTTTGAATTTTGCAATCGGAGACTCTGTACTGTGGTATTTAAACGACAAACATTATGAAGATATAGTTCAAGGCATAATGGATACAGTTTTTTTAGTAGAAGTTCAGGATGTATACAAAAAATACCAGGGATTTATGCCAAACTCCTCGTCTGATATAGACAGTATTTCCGAACCTCCAATTACTGAAGAAACGGAAAAAATAGAGTTTGCCGTTGAGAATATTCAAGGAACAGATCTTGAATACGCGATCAAGAAGGCACTTAATCTGACAGATGATTTTGTTTTGTCGGATGATGTGTTAAGTGGAGTATTTGAACTTGATCTCAGCGATATGGGGCTTGTTGATATTGCCGGCATTGAAAAACTTGCGAATCTAAAGAAGTTGAATCTGAGTTGTAACAATGTATATGATATTTCCCCACTTTCGGGTTTGGGAAAACTTGAGCAACTTGATATATCGGATAACCTTATTTCGAATGTTTCTGCGGTTAAAAATCTGAAAAATCTTGTAGTTCTTGATGTTTCGGATAACTTTATAATCGATATTTCTCCTATGTCAGAGTTATCAAATCTGAAGATACTCAATATCAGCCAAAATCAGATTTTTGATGCATCCGTAATAAGCGACATATCCGGACTTGAAAGCCTTGATATTTCAGAAAATGATATATCTGACTTTGATTTTAATGCTCTTAATAATTTGAAGTATTTGGATGCGTCAGATTGTAATCTCACAGCTTTGGAAAATCTGAACTCTGAATATATTATTGAAATTGATATATCCGGAAACGAAATCAAAGAAATGCCTACGTCGCTTAGCAATTCTCTCGAAAAAATTGATGTATCTTTCAATGAGATTTCATCTACGCAATGGATTCCGGGTTCTTCTGTTCTGAGTGAATTGAACATTAGCAACAACCCTATTTCGGATATTACGGGAATTACGGCGGCAGAAAATCTTGAGATTCTTAATATGCAAGGTTGCGATTTAAGTGATACTAAGGCTTCAACATTAGCTGGATTAACAGGTTTAAAAAGACTTAACATTTCAGAAAACGAAATAACAAATCTTGATTTTATCTCAGAAATGACAAATCTTAAAGAGCTTGATGCGTCTGACAATCCCCTGTCGGACATCACAGGTCTTTCCGAGCTGACTGAAATTGAAAAAGTAGATTTAGAAAACAACAAAATCATTTACACTGAGGAAAATACCGAAATAATACAATCCATCCCCAGTGTAACCTTAGGCGCTTTCGGCGGAACAATAAAAGTAACCGGAATAAATTCATTTGAGACAGACATTTCTCTGCTAAAAGGTGACACTCATTTTTTAAAGGCGTCTGTTTTGCCATATGCTGCATCAAATAAAAAAATCATATGGAGTACAAGTAATCCCTCATGCGTATCTGTTGAAGATGGCCTTATAACCGCTCTCACTTCAGGCAAATCTGTGATTACAGCAACGACGGATGAAGGTGGATATGCTGCTTCATTCAATGTTACGGTTACCGCTTTGGAATATACAATCACGTGGATTGTGGATG